>JALYTM010000015.1 GCA_030854305.1 Candidatus Dormiibacterota bacterium | reverse complement strand
GCAGATCTCGGGCAGGTTGCCCTGGAAGTCCGAGACCAGTGGTTGGCCGTTGAACGTGTTGACGACGGTGTGCACGGCGCGCTCCTGGAGGACCAGCTCCTTCTCCCCGGTGATCTCGTCGTAGTATCGGATGCAACGCCAGCAGAGGATGCAGCGCTCCTGGTCGAGCTCGATACGGTCGCTCAGCCGGACCGCCTTGTTGGCGTGGACCTTGTCGGTGATCGGGAACCGCGAGCTGGGCGGGCCGTAGCGGAATGCGAAGTCCTGCAGGTCGCACTCACCGCCGCGGTCGCACACCGGGCAGTCCAGCGGGTGGTTGACCAGCAGGAACTCGAGCATGCCCTCCCGCGTCTTGGCGACGTCGGCCCTCTGCGTGTCGACCACCATGCCGTCCGACACGTAGGTGGCGCATGCCGGCTGCAGCTTGGGCGCCTTCTCGACGTGGACCAGGCACATGCGACAGACCGCGACCGGATCCATCTTGGGGTGGGCACAGTAGATGGGGATGTGCACACCGATCGCGGTGGCGGCGTCGAGCACCAGGGTTCCCTTGGCCACCCGAACGTTGCAACCGTCGATGGTGACCCCGACCAGCCCGTCGTCCGGCTGCGGTGGTGTGGCGTCGGCCATCTACGCCTCCACCAGCTGCGCGCTGCGAGCGCGGACCGGACAGGTGCCGGCGCCGCAGTGCGCTTCGAACTCGTCCCGGAACGCAGCGTACGCCGACATCACGAACCACGTGGCCGTGTCGCCCAGCGGGCAGAAGCACTTGCCGTTCATGTTGTCGCAGATGTCGCTGAGCGTGTTCAGCTCGTCCGGTGTGCACTCACCGGCCTCGAGCCGGTGCATGAGGTCGGCCTCGAAGTACGTTCCCTCGCGGCAGGGGGTGCACTTTCCGCAGGACTCGTGATGGTAGAAGTCGACCAGGCGCATCGAGACGTTGACGAGGCACGTGGTCTCGTCCATGAACACCATCGCCCCGGCGCCGAGCGACGAGCCCGCCTTCTTCACCGCGTCCATGTCCAGCGGCAGGTCGAGGTGCTCGGGGAGCAGGATCTGCATCGACCCGCCACCGGGCTGGAATGCCTTGAGCGAGCGGCCCTTCCAGACTCCGCCGCAGTGCTCCTCGAGCAGCTCGCGGATGGGGGTGCCGTTCTCCAGCTCGTAGCAGCCGGGGCGGTTGATGTGCCCGCTGCAGCACCACACCCGAGTGCCGGTGCTGGTCTCGGTGCCGATGCCGGCGAACCACTCGCCGCCGTGGTTGACGATGTGGGGAAGGTTCGACAGCGTCTCGACGTTGTTGACCACGGTGGGCTTCATGTACAGCCCCTTCACCGCAGGGTAGTACGGCGGCTTCAGCCGGGGCTGGCCGCGGAAGCCTTCGAGCGAGTCGATGAGTGCCGTCTCCTCGCCGCAGATGTACGCCCCCGCCCCACCGTGCACTATCACGTCGCAGGCGAAGTCGCTGCCGACCACGGAGCTGCCGATGTAGCCGGCTGCGCGCGCCTCCTCGACACACCGCTCCAGCAGCAGGCGCTGGTCGAGATACTCACCGCGGATGTAGATGAACGCGACGTGGGCCTGGGTGGCGTACGCCGCGATCAGCAGGCCCTCGATCACCTGGTGCGGGTTCTCGTCGATCAGCAGGCGATCCTTGAAGCAGCCGGGCTCGGACTCGTCGGCGTTGCAGATCACGTAGCGCGGGAAGATGTTGGCGAGCAGGCTCCACTTGCGCCCGGTCGGGAAGCCGGCACCCCCACGCCCGATCAGCTTGCTCTTGGTCACCTCCTCGGCAACCGCCTCTGGGGTCAGGTCGTTGACCGCCCTGCGCAGCCCCCGGTACCCGCCCATCCGCTCGTAGACGGCGAGCGTCTGCAGGCCCTCGGTGCCGAAGTCCTTGGTCAGGAGTCTGCGTTCCGCCATCTCTGCGCGATCCTACAGATCACGCGCGTCGGGACGCGGTCGCTTGCGCCGTGGCGCGCTGCGGCTGCCCTGCGGGTTGGCCGTCTTGCGGGTCTTCGACCCGGGCATCTCCGGCTGCTCCACCGCCGGCGCCCGCGTGGCCTCGCTCGCGGCGGTGCCGTCGCCGCTGGCGGCAGCAGGGGGTCCCTCAGCAGTCGTGGCAGGTGGCGTCTCTCCCGCCGGTGGATGCGGGCCGGAGCGGGAGGGCGCGGCGTCCGCCCGCCGCCCGTGTGACGCCGCCTGGGCGCCGACGAGCTCGAGGATGGAGTCGACGCGGTCGGCGGTGAGGTTCTCGTGGAAGTGGTGGTCGACCTGCATCGCCGGCGCGCCGCCGCAGGCTCCCAAGCATTCGACGGTGCTCTCCCAGGTGAACCGGCCGTCCGCACTGGTGCCACCCGAGGGACAGCCCAGCCGCTTCTCGAGGTGGCTGACGATGTCGTCACCGCCGCGCAGCGCGCAGCTGACGTTGACGCAGACCAGTACGTGGTGGGCACCGGCGGGGCGATCGAAGTACATGGAGTAGAAGGTGCTCACCGCCTGCACCTCGCTGGGCGCCAGGTGGAGCAGGTCGGCCACCTCCGCCATGCCCTCGGGGGTGAGGAAGCCGAGCTCGTCCTGGACCGCCCACAGCGCCGGCACCACCGCGCTGCGGGGGCTCGGGTAGCGGTCACGTGCCGCGAGGATCTGCCGCCTCGTCTCCGGGTTCAGCGCCACCACTCGTCCTCGCGCGCCGGCACGCCTCTCATCGGTCGACGTCCCCGAGCACGATGTCGATGCTCCCGATCACAGCCACGACGTCGGCGATCAGCTCGTCATGGACCATGTGCGGGAGCGCGCTCAGGTTGCTGAAGCTGGGACCGCGCACCTTGCACCGGTAGGGACGGTTGGTCCCGTCGCTGACCAGGTAGAAGCCCAGCTCCCCGCGCGGCGACTCGATCGCCTGGTACACGTGGCCACGCGGCACCCTGAAGCCCTCTGTCACCAGCTTGAAGTGGTGGATCAACGACTCCATCGAGGTGTTGATTTCGTTGCGCGGTGGAAGCGCAACCTTGCGGTTCGACGTGTTGACCGGTCCGCCCGGGAGGTTGGCCATCGCCTGGTCGACGATCCTCAGCGATTCCCGCATCTCGAACAGGCGCACCAGGTACCTGTCGTACACGTCGCCGTTGGACCCCACCGGGATATCGAACGCGAAGTGGTCGTAGGAGCTGTACGGCGCCGCCTTGCGCAGGTCGTAGGCGATGCCACTGCCACGCAGCACCGGCCCGGAGGCGCCGTACGCGATCGCGTCCTCGGCGGTGATCACGCCCAGGCCGCGGGTGCGCTCGACCCAGATCGGGTTCGTGGTGATGAGCAGCTCGTACTCGTCGATACGCGCCGGGAACGTCTTGACCACCTCGTCGACGAGCGCATAGAACTCGTCTGGGACATCGGCAAGAAGGCCGCCGACGCGGATGAACGAGGTGTGCATGCGCACGCCGCTGATCAGCTCGTTGATGTCGAGCAGCTGCTCGCGCTCGCGCCACGCGTACACGAACGGCGTGGTCGCGCCCATGTCGAGCGCGTGCGTGCCGAACCAGATGAGGTGGCTGGCCATGCGGGTGAGCTCGCACATGATCACCCGCAGGTACTGCGCGCGGGGCGGCACATCGACACCGAGCAGCCGCTCGGCCGCCAGCGAGAAACCGAGGTTGTTGAACAGCGGCGCGAGGTAGTCCATGCGGTCGGTGAACGGGATGCACTGCGTGTAGTTGTGACTCTCGAACGACTTCTCGAAGCCGGTGTGCAGGTAGCCGATGTCGGGACGGCACTGGCGCACCACCTCGCCGTCGAGCTCGAGCACCAGCCGGAGCACGCCGTGGGTGCTGGGGTGCTGCGGACCCATGTTCAGCTCCATGGTCTCGTCGTCGAGCTGCACCACGTCGATGGCGTCGTTGCCGGGTTCGACGCCGAGCAGCTGCCGGCCGCGGTCGAAGGCCTCGGAGTCGCGGTCGCGGGTGGGGGCGTCCGGGCCGCCGAGCGGCGGCAACACTGCCATCAGCGACCCTCTCCGGGCATGTCCCGCGGCCGCTCGGCGGCGGGGAGGGCCCACTCCAGGTTGTGGGTGAACGCCACCGGCTCGCCGAAGCTGACGTAGTCACGGCGCAGGGGATGGCCGTCCCAGTCGGTCGGCAACAGGATGCGCATCAGGTCGTGGTGGCCGGCGAACTCGATGCCGAGGAGGTCCCATGCCTCGCGTTCGTGCCAGTCCATCCCCACGAAGACGCGTTCGAGGGTGGGCACGCGCGGCTCCGCTTCGGTGACCTGCACCACCACCCGGCAGTCGTCGTTGTGGTGGAGAGAGCGCAGCTGGTAGACGATGTCGAAGCGCGGTTCGACGGGCTCGCGGTCGGGCCAATCGACGGCGGTGACGAAGAGCGGCATGTGATACAGCCCGCGCTCGTCGTCGCGGAGCAGCGTCATCGCCCGCACCAAGTGGTCGCGATGGAGCCACACCGTGACCTCGCCGAACTCCTCCGCGGTGCGGACCACTGCGTCGGGCACTTCCGCCTCCAAAAGGTCGGCGGCGCGGCGGCCGCGCGCCGGACGTGCAGCAGCAATGTGAACCCTCGCCGACGTCACTTGCTCAGCCTCGCAGGGAACTGGGCCGCTCGGCGGCGATCTTCTGTTGCAGCTTCACGATTGCGTCAAGAAGGCCCTCGGGACGCGGTGGGCAGCCGGGGAGGTAGATGTCGACGGGCACCACCTTGTCCACACCCTGGATGATCGCGTAGTTGTTGAACATGCCCCCGCTCGAGGCGCACGCGCCCATGCTGATGACCCACTTCGGTTCGGGCATCTGGTCGTAGATCTGGCGCAGAACCGGGCCCATCTTCTGCGACACGCGGCCGGCGACGATCATCAGGTCGGCCTGCCGGGGCGAGGCGCGGAACACCTCACACCCGAAGCGCGACATGTCGTACCGCGACGCGCCCGTGGCCATCATCTCGATGGCGCAGCAGGCCAGCCCGAAGAGCGCCGGCCACAGCGAGCTGTAGCGTCCCCACTGGATGACCTTCTCGATGGTGGTGGTGATCGCGCCCGCCTTGGCGGCGGTGCGCTCGAGGTCGCCGACCCGGGGCAGCGGCAGCGCACCCGCGTCGCCGGCGGCGCGCAGCAGGGGCATCCCGGTGGCGGTGTCGTAGGTCAGTCCCATCGCAGAGCACCCTTGCGCCACACGTAGATCAGCCCCACCAGCAGGGTGGCGATGAAAATGCCCATTTCCACGATGCCGAAGATCTTCAGTTGGCGGACGATGGTCGCCCACGGGAAGAGGAAGATCGACTCGACATCGAAGATGATGAACAGCATCGCGGTGACGTAGAAGCTGACCGAGAAGCGACGGCGGGCGGTCTCCACAGGGACGATACCGCACTCGTATGGGAGGTCCTTCGCGGCTGACGGCCGCTTGGGTCCGAACCACGATGCGAGCGCCTGGACGCCGGCGCCGAATGCGACGCAGACGGCAAGGAAGACGAGGATCGGCGCGAAGTCCGAGAGCATCGTGGACCGATCGTAACAAAGCAACGCTCGCACGAATCCCGGCCTCCCGCGGCCCGCGCGCAACGGTCGGATCAGTGGCGCGGAGCCTGGTCGCGATCCGCCACGGGGTGACCGTGGTGACCACGAGCACCACGGGAAGGCGGTCAGCGCTGCGAGGACGCCTGCTCAACCAGCTCCTGGCAGCGCCTGGTCCAGAAGTCGTGACGGCGCACGAACCGCTTGAGCTCGGCGTCGAGCACCACGAGATCGGTGTGCACCACCTCGCGCCGCGCCTCGAAGTGTAGCGTCTTGTCGAGCCTCTCCTCGACCACGTGGAGCAGGTCGCGCTTCACGATCAGCAGCTCGCCGTACACCTGCCGCCAGTGCGTCGCGTCGTCAAGGTACCCGCTGTCCTGCCGCTCGCCTTCGAGCAGACGGTCGGGGTCCACCGCCTCGTTGGCCGCGTCCTCCGCCTTCTCGTCATCCATCCGCCGCTCCATTGGTGTCGATCTGCGTGCCGGCGGCGAAGTGTACGCCGCGCCGATCGCACGTTCGCGTCCGTGCGGAGCCGGGTGCGGACGATCAGGAGGGCCGGCTGCGCACCTCCACGTGGCCGTCGTGGACGCGCGCCTCGAGCGACGGCTGCTGAGCGGTCGCCGGGCCGTGAACGATCGAGCCGTCGGCCAGGCGGAAGCGGCTGCCGTGCCAGGGGCACGTGACGCAGAGGTCGTCATCGACCTCGCCCTCCGACAGCGGACCCCCCGCATGGGTGCACCGGTCGGCCAGCGCGAAGACCTCCTCATCGCGGCGGTAGAGCATCACCTGGTACCCGCCGGCGCTGGCCGCGACCGGGGTCTCCTCGGCGACGTCCCCATCGCGAGCGACCCGCGTCCACTCCGAGGGAGGCTCGTCGAACACGGTGTGGTCGACGCCGATACCACGTGCGAACACCAGGTGGCCGCCGGCGTACCCGCCGACGCTCAGTGCGCCGGCGCCGAGCAGGCTGAACAGCCGACCGCGTCCCCGGCTGCCGCCGCGTCGGCTCAGCAATGACGCCATGTACAGAGTCGCCGCTCCCGTATTGGCCATGGCGTGCACCAGGCCGACGCGCCGCTCGCGGTCGACCGTGTCCACCCAGTCGGAGGCGCCCGACAGCGCGGCCGGGGCCACGCTCAGCAGGCCGAGGACGGTCAGGGCATCGACCGCCGAGTCGGCGTCCTCGCCGCCCACCAGCTCGAGGATGGTCGCCGCGGTGAGGGCGCCGACGGGCAGGTCGGTGAGCACCGGGTGCAGTGGATGGCCCAGCCACGACCCACTGAGGACATCCTTGAGGCCGCGGTTGGCGAAGACGGTGCCGAGCTTGCCCGACAGCCACGCCGCGGCGGGTTCGAGGGCGGTGGCGCCCTCAAGCGAACGCATCACAGCGCGTACTCCCATCACGGTCACCTCCAAGCCACCGACAGATCCGACCCGGGTCAGTCGTCGATTGTGGCGTGGAGGGACCGCGACAGGAGCCCCGCGAGAACGGTGTTACGCGTCCTTGCGCTGAATGAACTGAACCTCGAACTCGAGCTTGATCTTCTTGCTGACCAGGACGCCGCCGGTCTCGAGCGCGGCGTTCCAGTTCAGTCCCCACTGCTCGCGGTCGATCTCAGTGGTGGCGCTGAAGGTGGTCCGGGTGTTGCCGTACAGGTCCTTCATGGTGCCGGCGAACTCCACGTTCAGGGTGACCGGCTTGATGACACCGTGCATCGAGAGGTCACCGGTGACCGTGAACTCGTTGCCGCGGAGCTCGCTCACAGCGGTGCTCTTGAAGTCCAGGGTCGGATACTTCTCGACGTCGAAGAAGTCCGCGCCCTTGAGGTGGGCGTCGCGGCCCTCGTTGCCGGTGTTGATGCTGGCGGCCTGGATTGTCGCCTCGACGGCGGCCTCGGAGGTCTCGCCGGTGGTCAGCGTCGCCGACCAGGTGTCGAAGTGTCCGCGGACCTTGGTGGCCATGAGGTAGCGAGCGACGAACTCGACGCCGCTGTGGGCGGTATCCACGTCCCAAACGCCTGCCTGCTGCCTGACAAGGGTGGTGGCGGTCATGTGTATCTCCTCGCTTGGCGGTCCGAAGCTCCATGCGGCTTTCGGCTCACCAAAGATGATACACCCTCAAACATTGAGCTGGCAACTATTTAGGTCGCAAAAGCCTCCGACCCGGCACCGCTCCGCATCGACACCCCGCACTGTGGGCAGAAGCCGGCGGCCTCGACATGCAGCCCGCAGTGGTGGCACACGCTCTCGCGCAGACCGAGTTCCGCCGCCTCGTCCAGCGTGGCCGCGTGCACCAGCACCCGGATGGCAATGACCACGCCGGCGACGACCGTTGCCTGCCACAGCAGGACGAAGAAAGGGC
The DNA here is from genome assembly GCA_030854305.1 of Candidatus Dormiibacterota bacterium. Classification (GTDB taxonomy): domain Bacteria; phylum Chloroflexota; class Dormibacteria; order Aeolococcales; family Aeolococcaceae; genus Aeolococcus. The sequence continues at coordinate 4,489 of JALYTM010000015.1, read as the reverse complement.
TGAGCCCGGCGTCGTCGAGAAGCTCGCTGCCGACGGTGAAGGAGATGTCGGCAACCACCGCCAGTGGCAGTCCGAGGGCGCGGAGACCGGCGTCGTGGCCACCGCGCGGCCGCCACAGGGACGCACTGACCAGGCCCGAACAACTCCCGTGCAACAGCGGGATGAGCAGGGCGGCGCTGAACAGAGTGAACACCCAGTTGGACGGGTCCACGCGGAAGGCACTGTTGCCGATGACCCCGGCGAGGTTGACCAGGGTTTGGGCGATGGCGAAGCCGGCTCCCGCGGCCACGCCGAGCACCAGTCCGTCGACCGTGTGTGCGTACCGGCGGCGCAGGACCCCGAGCGGGCCGGCCGGCACCACCAGCGCGGCGACCGTGGCGGTGACCGCGCCCAGGACCAGCACGCCGCCACCGGACAGGCCGTTGCCGACCGCACCGGCAGCCAGTGTCACGCCCACACCGACCACCGCACCGAACCCGACGGTGGCCGCGAGCACGGTCAACGGTTCGCCGGAGAAGGTGTCGACCCCTCGCAGGTACGCGAGGTACAGCAGGGGCACGACCAGGGCGGCCACGATCACGGCGGCGGCGACCAGGCCGGTCGCGGCCAGGATGACCACCACCGCGAGGCCGGCCAGCAGCGCCCAGCGGAAGCGGTGCGTGTGCCGTGGCGAGAGCTGCGGCATCAGCGTGGACAGCAGGTGGGCCGACACCACGTGCTCACCGGGGTGGAGCGTGAAGTGGTGCAGCCGAGCCGCCCCGGCGTCCCGGGAGCCGCCGCAGCGTGTGCAGAACGGACCCTTGGGCACGTCCGCGCCGCAGGAGGTACAGGTCACCGCCGGAATACTACGCCCGGCACCGGCCGTGGTCGCCGATCTGCCGGGTGCTACCCCGCGACCGCGAGAACCTCGTCGTCTGTGTACCCGCACGGCATCGCGCTGCCGGCCTCGGGGGTGGTGACCCGCCCGTAGATGGCGACCATGCGCTCCACCGAGCGCTCCCATGTGAAGCCGGCCGCGCGCAGCCTGGCCGCCTCCCCCATCCGCGTCCGCAGGGGCTCGTCGTCGAGGAGGGCGGCGATCGCGGCCGCGAACGCTCGCGGCTCTCGCTTCCTCACCAGGGTGCCGGTTTCCCCGTCGGCGACCACCTCGGTGAGCCCGCCGACCGCGGTGGCCACCACCGGCGTGCCCAGCGCCTGCGCCTCGAGTGCCACCAGTCCGAACGACTCGGTCCGGGAGGGAACCACGCAGATGTCGGCGAGCGCGTAGTAGGCGGCGAGGTCCTCGTGCTCGACCGCACCCAGGAACAGCACTCGCGAGCCCAGCCCGTGACCGCCCACGACCTCCTCGAGGCGACGTCGCTCACCGCCCGCTGCCTCGCCGTCCCCGCTGTCCTCGCCGATGACCAGGGTGACCACGTCGTCGAATCGCTCGTTGCCGCCCAGCTCGGCGACCGCCTCCAACAGGGTGTCCGCCCCCTTGAGCGGCTCCAGCCGGCCGGCGAACAGCAGCACGCGCCGGCCGTCGAGGCCGAGGCGGTCACGCAGCTCCTCGGTCTCCCGAGGGCGGAGCACGCGCAGGTCGACGCCGGGTTGGGCGACGCAGATGCGGTTGCGCACGGCGCCGTACAGCCGCATCAGGTCACGCGCCTCGGACACGCTCCCGGCCACCAGGCGGTCGGCCGAGCGGACCAGCTGTGACTCGTTGAGTGCGCGGACCTCGTCGTTGGGCAGCCCGACACCGGCCTTGGTCCGGGCCAGCGTATGGAACGACTGCACCCACGGTGCCCCCCATTCAGCGCGGAGACGGCGGGCGACCAGCCCGCCCAACCAGTAGTGGGCGTGGATCACCGAGTAGTGGCGCCGCTCGCTGGCGGCGTGGGCGATCACCCTGTCGGCGAACGTGTCGGTCAGCGCCACCAAGTCCTGCTTGGGCAGGCGCCGCTGCGGACCGGCATCGATCCTCACCAGCCGGCTTGTGGGGGCGATGAGCTGCTCCGCGGGCGAGGTGGGATCCTCCCGTCGCACGTACACGTCGGTGGGCACGCCGTACGCCGCGAGCCCCTCGCAGAGCCGCCGAACGGAGAGGTTGCCGCCGCCGTTCTCCCCGCGCCCGAGCGGCCCCACCGGGGACGCGTGCATCGAGATGACCGCGACGGCTCCACCGAGTTCGCGTGACATCAGGCAAGTGTACGCGCGGGTTCCGGCGCGACCGCCACTCGTCATACTGAGGCCCCTGCCCTGAGCGTTCGGGAAGCCGGTGCGAATCCGGCGCTGTCGCGCAACTGTGAGCGGGGAGCCAGCGGTCCCGTGCCACCGGGGGAACCCGGGAAGGCGACCGTGAGGTGTCGATCCGCAAGCCAGGAGACCGGCTCAGGGGCGAGCGTTCCCATTCCCGCGCGAAACGGGAGGTCTGCCTGAGGCGGTGAGGCCCTCCTCGAGGAATGGGATGTCACCGTGGGGGCCCACGCGGATGCGGCGAATCGTCGGGGCTGTGGTGGCGGGTGTGCTCGCCTGCGGCTGCGTCAGCGTCATCGGTATGGTGTCCGGTCACGGCCTCAACGCGACCCTCGGCGGTGGCTGCGCCTCCGCCGCGGGCGTCCACCACGTCACCCTCGTCGTCACCCACGCCAGCGGTTCGACGCTGACGTTCTGCGACTCGTTCGGCGCAACCGCCATCGTCGGGGAGCAGGTGCTTCTCGACTCCGGGATCCAGAACGCGCTGGATCACACGTCGTCCGGCGACGAGGTGTGCCAGGTCGACAGAGAACCCGCTTCCTACACCAGCTCGTGCCTCGGCACTTCGGCGTACTGGGCGCTGTTCACGTCGCGCACCGCGACCGCGGGGTCGTGGACCTATTCATCGGTGGGGATCTCGTCGATGACGCTGAGCGACGGCCAGGCAGTCGGCTTGCGCTACGACCCGGAGAGCAACCCGGTCCCACCCGCCAGCCCGGCCGGTGCGTGCCCGGCGTCCGTTCCCACTCCGGTGCCGACGGCCCGTCCCACTCCGGCTCCGGCGGCCTCGCACGCCGGGGCGACGGCGCCGGCACGAGGTACGGTCGCACCGGTCACCACCCCCGCCGCTGCCGCGACCGCCTCCCCACTCGGCGCCGGCGCGCCGGCGTCCGCTGACTCCCGAAGTGCTCGGTCGCCCGGAGACGTCGCCGCGCTCGCCACCTCCGCCGGGACCGAGGGCAGCCGCTCCCCCTCACCGGCGGCGCCGCTCTTGGCCGGTGGATTCTGCGTGGTGCTGGTGGGGGTGCTGGCTCGCCGCGTGGTCCCGGGAAGACGTCGGTGACGCCACGCATCTGGGCGGCGTGGACGGCGTCCGCGCTCGTCGTCGTGCTGACCAGTACCAACCCGGTGTATCGCGGCCTGGTCCTGCTGGTGGCGCTCGACGTGCTGCTCACCTTCCGCCGCCGCGACGCGACCCTCCGCCCTCTGTTCATCGCCGTGGGGGTGGCGGCTGCACTGGCCGCGCTCATCAACACCCTGCTGAGTCACACCGGCGTGCACACCCTGTTCACCCTGCCCGCCGGCATCCCGGGGATCGGCGGCCCGGTCACTGCCGACGCTTTGGTGTACGGCCTCGACGTGGCACTGGGGATCAGCGCTGCCGTGCTGGCCGCCGCGCCGCTGGGACGCGTGCTCCACCCGCATGACCTGCTCGACGCATTCCCCCGGGCCCTGCAGCGCACCGCCGCGCTGGTCGGCTCGGCACTGAACCTCGTGCCCGGCATGGCTCGCAACGCGGTGCAGATCAGCGAGGCGCAGCGGATGCGAGGGGTGCGCGGCACCCGTCTGCGCGATCTCCGCGCGGTGGCGGCACCGATCGTTCTGTCAGCGCTCGACGACTCACTGCAGCTGGCGGAGGCGATGGAGGCGCGCGGCTTCGGCTCACGCACCCGCACCAGCTACACCACTCATCGCGTCGATCGCCATGGCGTCTTCGTACTCGTCGCGGCGGCCGTGGCAGGTGTCCTGGTAGTGGTGGCGCGAGCCACCGGGTCTGTGTCCGACTGGTACCCCTTCCCCGCGGCCGTTCTTCCCGACGTCGCACTGCTGCCGCTCCTGGCATGCCTCCTGCTTGCCGCTCCCCTGCTGCCATGGCGCCGCTCGTAGAGCTGTCGCGCGTCCGCTACGCGTACCCCGAGGCTCGCGGCCCCGCGCTGGACGCCGTCTCGATGACCTTTGACGGCGGCCTCTGCGCGGTGACCGGGCCGTCAGGGGGCGGCAAGTCGACGCTCCTCCGCCTGCTCAACGGGCTGGTGCCCCACCTCCACGGCGGGCGCATCGGCGGGCGCGTCACGGTCGACGGGTTCGAGGTGCTCCGAACCCCGACCCGCCGCCTGGCCACCAGCGTCGGCTTCGTCTTCCAGGACGCGGAGCGGCAGGCGGTCCACGCCACCGTGGAACGCGACATCGCCTTCGGCCTCGAGAACCTGGGGTGCGAGCCGGCGGAGATGCGCCGCCGGGTGCACGACATCGC
>JALYTM010000242.1 GCA_030854305.1 Candidatus Dormiibacterota bacterium | reverse complement strand
GGATGTTGCGGCCGGTGCCGAGCGCGCTGAGCGCCCCCCCCGCGAGCGCAGCCCCCACCCCAGCGAAGGAGGCGAGGATGACCTGCACGGGGGTCACGTCCAGCGGGGGGACGGGAAGGTCGGCCGGGGTGAGGTGGGCCACGAGGAACGCGGCCAACCCCACGCCGCCGGCCACCCCGAACGGCAGGGCGGCGACCGCGAGGATGAGGACCTCGAGCATGAACAGCCGGAACACTTGCGTCATGGAGGCGCCGGCGGCACGCAGCAGGCCCACCTCACGACGCCGCTCGGACACCGACAGCGCCACGCCGGTGGCGGTGGCCCCCGCGCCGACCGCGACGCTGAGCACGGTGATGAGCAGCAGCAGTGGCTGGACCTCCTGCAGGGGGTTGGCGGTCGCGGCCCTCGGGTCGACGGTGGTCGCGCCGGTCCCGAGCGCGTCCGAAACCTCGCCGGCAACGGTCGCCGGTGAGGCCCCCGGCCGCAGCGCCATCGCAACCAGCGCGGTGCGCAGGCCGAGGCGGAACTGGTCGAGCATGGAAGTCTCGGTGATGTAGACGGCGCTCCGCGTGAAAGCAGTCGATCCGCCGCCCCCGCCGTTGCTGAGCCCGACGATGGTGAACTGGTCGGGCCCGGTGGTGGTGGTGAGCTGCACGCTGTCGCCGAGTCGCAGGGGCGCGGAATGCTCGTCCGCAGCCAGCGCGGCTGCGAACCCGCCGTCGAGCACCACTTCGGAGTGGCTGGTGGCCACCGGCATGCGTCCCGACGACAGCGACAGGGGACGCAGCGCGACGGAGCCGCCGCGGAGCGCGACGACATCGACGGTGACCCCGCTGATGTTGGTGGGACTGATGCGCGCGATCACCCGCTTGGCGTAGAGGGGGGCGACCGCGCTGACGCCTGGCAGTGTGCCGAGTGCACTGCCGTCCTCCGCGCTCAGCCCGGTGCCCGCGGTGACGCGCACGTCGAGCCCCGAGGCACCGGCGGCGGCCTGCACCGCAGCCTGGGACTCCTCGCCGAGAGCGGTCACCGTCACCGCGACGCCCAGCACGATGGCGATCCCGAGCGCGATGGCGATCGCGTTGAGCAGGGAGCGGAACGGTCGGGTGGCGATCGCGCGCAGCGCGAGGTCGCGGGTCACAGGTCGAGCTGTGCGAGCCGCTCGACGAGCACGGAGACGGCCGTGCGCTCGACTGCGTCATCGCCGTGTTCGATCTGCACCTCGGCCTCGATGGCGCCGTCACGCATCACCAGCACGCGGTCCGCGTGGGCGGCGACGCGGGCGTCGTGGGTGACCAGAACCACCGTCTGCTGCTGGCTGCGGCAGAGCCGGCTGAACAGGCTCATCACCTCGCCGCCGCTGGTCCAGTCGAGGTTGCCCGTGGGCTCGTCGGCGAGCAGCAGCGCCGGTGCCGCGACGAGCGCCCGTGCGATCGCCACCCGCTGTTGCTCGCCGCCCGAGATCTCCTCCGGGCCGTGCCCCTGGAGCCCGCGGAGGTTGAGCTGATCCATCAGCAGCGAGACGCGCTCGGCGATGGCGTCGCGGGTCAGGTGGCCGTCGCTGCGGCGGCGCGAGGCGTCGGTGCGCAGCCTCAGGGGCAGCGCCACGTTCTCGGCTGCCGTCAGGGTGGGGATGAGGTTGAAGAACTGGAACACGAACCCGATGCGGTCGCGCCGGAATGCGCTCAGATCGGAGTCGTTCATCCCGTACAGCGCGCGGCCCTCGATGGTGACGGTGCCGGCGTCGGGCGGCTCGAGGCCGCCGAGGATGTGGAGGAGCGTGCTCTTGCCACAGCCGCTGGGGCCCATCAGCGCGACGAACTCACCTCTGGTCACCGTGAGGTCGACACCGCGCAGCACCTGGCGCGCCGGCCGGCTGATCGCGTACGTCTTGCCGAGGCCGGAGGCTTCGACGACGCCGGTTGTCGGCGGCGCTGGAAGAGTGGCCGTCATCACGCCGCCCCCGTACGGTCGGGGAGGTCGGAGACTGGTGGCGTGGTCATGGCGTGTCCTCGCGGTGGTGGCACTGCGGCGGCACTGACGCCGCGAAGTGGACGGAAACGTCAGGCGATCAGGTAGCTCTCGAGAACCGACTCGATGGAGTCATAGAGGAGGCCGCCCGTCTGCTCGAGCCCGGGCGGCAGGAGCACGCCGGGGAAGGGGGTCGAGGTGGCGGTGGGGAGGGCGGTGGGGACGGCGGTCGGTGATGCCGTGGGCGGCGCGGTGGAGGCAGGAGCCAGCGCGGGGAGCACGGGGGCAGGCACGTTGCGCACCGGGGGGCCAGAGCGATGCGGCGGCGGCGGTGGTGGCGGAGGTGGTGGCGAGGAGCCCGCGACCTGGGCGAACTCCTCGGAGAACATCCACGCACTTGTGTAACTCCCTCCGCCACCGGTCCAGGCGGCAGAGCCCGAGTTGTCCGACCCGACCCCGGCGGTGGTGTAGTTGCCGTTGAGGATGTTGGATCGGTGGTCGGGGCTGTTCATGAAGCTGCTGTTGATCACCGATGCTGCCGCGCCTGCACTGCCGCCGACGGTCCAGCCGATGTTCTCGCCTGCGGAGCGGTAGTGCACCCCGAACGCCGACATCATCGAGAACACGACCTGGCCGCAGTTGAGGATGGGGTGCGCGAAGTAGTTGCGCTGGATCATGTCCACCGAGCGCCCGTAGACCGTGAGCCCGGGGCAGCCGGTGTACCGCGCGCCCTCCCCGATGCTCCCCAGCGTTCCGTTGCCGCTCACCGAGCGCACCCCGTTGCTGGCACGGTCCTGGTTGACGAGACTGAAGAGGACGGCGTCGGCCGAGCCGTCGGCGCGAACCGGCAGTGGCGAGGACGCGGCGTGGACGGCGACGGCCACCAAGCCTGCAACAGCAGCGATGCAGACGCCGCGAACCACCAGGCTCCGCCGGCCGGGCTTGTCGGGTACGGGCGGCCCGCCGTCCGTGCGAACCACGTCGGCGGTGCGCATCAGCTCATGCCACAGGCGGTCGGCGCGCTCTTCTCTGCTCATGTCGTGCACCAGAGATAGCGCGTGTCGGCGATCAGGTGGCGGCTTGTCACGCTTTGTAACCGGGATGTTGGTGAAGCGTCGACCACGTGGCGGCACCGTTGTCGGTCGAGGCCGGACGCGGGCGGAACGTGGCTCCGTTTGACAGGATCGTTGCAGCAAACGCGCCTCGTCGCGAGGCGCCCGGGGTAGCCTCGGGGTAGATCAGTCAACGACAAGGAGTGCGTGCGCGTGTCGCTACTCGACAGAGTGCAACGGAAGGCGGAGCAGTCCCAGGCCACCGAGCCACCGCGCCCGGTCCATGCACCAGCACCAGCGCCGGACAACGACGGCCCGGCGGTGTTCGAGACCCCCAACCTGCCGCAGCTGGAAGCCCCGGTCAGGTCGGCCGGGTCAGAGGACCCGGCGTCGTGGAGTGCTCCCGAACCGAACGGCTGGCAGGTGCGCCATGCGCCACGTGTCTTCTCGACGGCGCCGGCATCCGACCGCGACACTCCCGGGCCGCCTCCACCTCGGCCCACGCCCGGGCAGGCCGGCGG
>JALYTM010000241.1 GCA_030854305.1 Candidatus Dormiibacterota bacterium | reverse complement strand
GTCCACCTCGGCACCGCGCGCGCGGTGGTGGTGGGGCCAGGCATGGGTCGCGCCGCGTCCACCGAGGCGCTGGTGCTGGCGCTGCTCCCGGAGCTGCCGTGCGCCGCGGTGGTCGACGCCGATGCGCTCAACATTGCCGCCGCCCATGCCTTCGACTGGCACCGGTGCGCGCACCCGGTGGTGATCACCCCGCACCCCGCCGAGATGGGCCGGCTGGCCGGCCTCTCGATCGCCGACGTCCAGGCCCGCCGCCACGACCTCGCTCGCGAGTACGCCGCGCGGCACGACGTTGTGGTGGTCCTCAAGGGCAGCGACACCGTGGTCGCCGCCCCCGACGGGCGCATCTCGGTGAGCACCATCCGCACCGTGGCGCTGGCCACGGGTGGCAGTGGCGACGTGCTGTCGGGGCTCGTCGCCGCACTCCTCGCCCAAGGACTCGACCCCTTCGACGCCGCCGTCGCCGCCGTGTTCATCCACGGCGAGGCGGGCCTCGCCCTGCAGCACCGCCTCGGGCGCGCCGGCGCCCTGCCCCGCGACCTGCTTGAGGAGCTGCCCGCAGCACAGGAGCGTGCCCGCCAGGTCCTGCAGGCGCGCCGCCCCGCGTGAGCGGCCGCAGTTCCGCACAGTCGGGCGGGGGGTTGCGGGCGGTGGTGTTCGACATGGACGGGGTGCTCATCGACACCGAGCCGGTGTGGCGCGACGTCGAGATCGACGTGTTCGGGAGCCTGGGAGTGCTACTGACCGAGGACGACTGTCGCGGCACCATGGGCATGCGCATCGACGAGGTGGTACGGGCTCGCTACGCGCAGAGCCCGTGGACCGGGGCGACGCCGGAGCAGGTCACCGCGAGGATCGTCGACGGGATGGTGACGCGGGTCAGCGCCGACGGTGTCGCCTTGGACGGAGCTCGGGAAGCGCTGGCGACCGTGCGGGACATGCGGCTGCTCTGCGCGGTCGCGTCGTCGTCACCGCAGCGCCTGATCGCCGCCGTGCTCGAGCGCCTCGACCTGCTCGACGCGGCGGATGCCGTCTGCTCCGCCGAGCACGAGCCGTTCGGGAAGCCCGCCCCGGATGTCTACATGCGCGCGGCAGCAGCGCTGGCGGTGGCTCCCGCTGCCTGTCTCGCCGTCGAGGACTCGGTGAACGGTGTTCTCTCGGCGCGCGCCGCGGGCATGCCTTTCGTGGTGATCCCCGATGCGCAGGTCGCGGGCGACCCCCGCCTCGACGGTGCCGTGCTGCGACTGGGCTCACTGCGCGGGCTTGACCGTCCCACCCTGGAGCGTCTCAGCCGCGACTACTTTGCGTAGATGAAGCCTTGGATGCCGCTCGAATTGCCGGGGAGGATGCGGTAGCTGACCCGGTTCCACCCCGCGAAGTTCATCTCGGACTGCCGGAAGTACCCGGCGGGGACACCCGCGGCCGGCCCCACCGCCTCCACGTACGCCACGTGCCCGATACCGCTGGCGCCGTCACCGCCCGGCCAGAAGACGACCACAGCGCCGACGGCGGGGGAGTGCCCCTCGGCGTACCCGTAGGCCGGCGCGTTGTAGTACCACTGGTCGGCGTTTCCCACCCAGGGGATGCAGCGCCGCGACGCCACGTACCAGGTGCACTGACCGTAGGCGAAATGGTTGCCGCACGAACCACTTGCCGACGGGCGCGGAGCGTTGCCGGCGATCTCCTGGTCGATCACGGTGATGCGCGCCTCCAGCGCGCGCGCCGGTGCGCTGGCCGACTGGAAAGCCGCGTTGCGCTGCTCGACGACCAGCAGGAGAGCGTTGCTGTCGATGCCGAGCTGGTGCTCCAGTGTCGTCGAAGCAGCGGCGTCGGACGCGATCTGCGCCTTCTCCCGGACGATCGACTGTTCCTTGGTGCGAAGCCTGGCCTGGAGGTTGCTCACCTGGCCGGCGAGGTGTGAGGTGCTGGTCAGCCGGTCCACAGCCTGGTTGAAGCTGCTGGCGCTGAGCACCGCGGCCACCCAGCTGTTGGTGTCGGTGCTCTCGTAGGTCTGCCGAGTGATCACGCCGAGCTGCTGCTTGGCGTTGCTGATCGTGGCCTCGTCAGCGGCGACCTGGCCGCTGAGGGTCAGGAGGCGGGCGTTGAGCGCCGTCAGCTGGCTCTGTCCGGCCAGGAGCTGACCCTGGACAGCGGAAAACGCGGTCTCGGCTTGCGAGAGCGACGACCCGGCGGTGTTCTTGGCGGGCTCCAGGGCCGCCAGCTGAGCGAGCAGCTGGGCCCGCTGCTGCTGCAGCGTCGCGGTCGTCGGGGAGGTAGCAGCACGCCCGGTCGGAATGGCGGTGACGCTGATACTCAGCAGTGCGCCACATCCGAGGACGATCGAAAGAAGTTTGCGGCTACCCCTCAAAGGTGCCTCCCGTTTCCCCGGCACTGGGGCCTTGAAGTGGAAGATCGCAGGCGACAGCGTCGCCCACCAACCGATTGGCACGATAGCGGGTGCGCGTCACCGAAAGCAAATGCTCGAGGGAATCAGTGCATTTCCGTGACATCAGATGGGACTCGACCGAATGACAACCGGTGAACACGCCGACACCCGCCGCTTCGGCACCGGTGGCGCGACCGTGGCCGAGGTCGGCGAGAGCGGAATCCTCGACAGTCTCGTCGAGATCTCCCGGAGGGTCGCACCTGCGGCTCCGGGGACCGAGACCGGCGACGATGCGGCGGTCTGGACGCCCCGGACCGGGCACGATCTTGCCGTCAGCATCGATGCCGTGGTCGAGAGCGTCGACTTCCGCCGGTCCTGGACCAGCCCCGCCCAGCTGGGCCGCCGCGCCTTCGCAGTGGCTGTGTCGGACCTGGCCGGAACCGGGGCAAGCCCGCTGCACTGCGTGGCCACGGTGTGCCTGCCTCCATCTGAACAGGTCGAGGACCTTCTCGAGATCCAGCGCGGCCTCTGCGAAGCGGCTGCGGCGGCCGGCTGCACGGTGAGTGGGGGCGACCTCAGCGCCATCGACGGCCCCCTGGTCATCGACGTCTGCGTCATCGGCGAGCTGCCCAGCGGCAGCGCGCTGCGTCGCACCGCGGGTCGCAGCGGCGACCTGCTGGTGGTCACCGGTCGCCTCGGCCGCGCCGCGGCAGGCCTCCGCCTCCTCCTCGACGAAGGGAGCACCCCCGCAGACCCGACGCCGGAGGAACGGACCTGGATCGCCGCCCAGATTGACCCGCCGTTGCGGCTGCGAGAGGGCAGGCAGCTGCGCGAGAGCGGCGTCACCTGCGCCGGTGACATCAGTGACGGGCTCGCCGTCGACGCCGCTCGGACGGCTCGCAGCTCAGTGTGTGCGGCGGAGCTGTGGATGGATGCCATTCCCGTCGACACCGGCCTGGTTGCACGTTTCAGCCAGGTATGGCTGCAACTTGCGCTCGGCGGCGGCGAGGACTTCGAGCTGCTTGCGGCAATGCCCGCCGACGTTTTCGACCGTGTCAGGGCTGCGTGGCCCCCGGAGCTGGCGCCACTCACCGTTGTCGGTCGCCTCTGCGAGGGGGCCGGTGTGCAACTTCTCGCTGCGCCGGGAGGCGCGCCGGTGGAC
>JALYTM010000240.1 GCA_030854305.1 Candidatus Dormiibacterota bacterium | reverse complement strand
CCGCCCCCACGTCGGCCACCAGTGCGGCCGCAGTCAGGCCCAGCCGCCGGGCCGCCTGCTGGATGTACAGCTCGCGGGCAGTCGCCTCCGGGATGCGGGCGAGCAGCGCCACCGCGCGCTCGGCGGCTCCTCGCCGATCCTCGATGCTGCCGGCCTCGGCGGTGCCCAGGGCGCGGTCGAGCAGCACCTGCCACTCCGGCGCCGCCTCCTCGACCGCCCGCGCGAACCCACCCGGGTCACTGCGCACCAGCTCGTCGGGGTCCTTGATGCCCTCGGGCAGGACGCAGATCCGCGCCGGCAGGCCCTCGGCCGCAATCACGTCCACAGCCCGTGACGTCGCCGCGATGCCGGCGTCGTCGGTGTCGAAGCAGAGCACCACGCTGCCCGCCTGCCGGGAGAGCACCTTGGCCTGCTCGGGGCTCAACGCGGTGCCGCTGCTGGCCACGGTGCAGGGAACGCCTCCCGCGTGCGCGGCCATGACGTCGAAATAACCCTCCACAACCACGGCGAGGCGACGCTCGTGCATCGCCTCACGGGCGAGGTCGATACCGAAGAGCGCGCTGCCCTTGTGGTAGACGGCCGTCTCCGGCGAGTTGAGGTACTTGGGCACGTCGGCGCCCAGTGCGCGGGCGCCGAAGGCGATCACCTCTCCGCGTTCGTCGCGGATGGGGAACACCAGGCGGTGGCGGAAGCGATCGCGGAGACGACCGCCGCGAGCGTGGTGGGCGAGCCCGGCTTCGACCACCTCGTCCGCGGTCGCCTGGGCGCGGTTCCGCAGGTAGCGCGAGAGGGCGTCCTCGGCCGCGCCGCCGGCGGGTGCGAAGCCCACACCGAACCGGCGGGCCAGAGCCTCCGGCACCTCGCGGTCGCGCAGCAGCTCACGCCCGTCCTCGCCCGCAGGCATTCCCCACAGCACGTGCTCGAAGAACGCGGCGGCGCGGGCGTTGAGCTCGATGGTCCGCTTCCGGCGTTGGGCGGCCCCGCGTCGCGCCGGGCTCTGGGCCATCGCCTCCAGTTCCACGTCTGCCTTCTCGGCGAGCAGCTCGAGCGCCTGCCGGAAGTCGGTGTGCTCCACCTTCTCGACGAAGGTGAACATGTCGCCACCTTCGCTGCAGCCGAAGCAGAACCACGCCTGCTTCTCCTGCGTCACCCGGAATGACGGCGTCTTCTCGGCGTGGAACGGACAGAGCGCGACGTGGTCGCGACCCACCCGCCGCAGGGTGACGTACCCACCGACGACGTCGACGATGTCGAGGCGAGCCTTGATCTCGGCGACAGCGTCACGGGCCATGAACGGGATGGTAGGGCGACCCCGTGCGGCACCGGGTCGGAGGATTCCCCGGCCCCGAGTCGCACGCAGAAATGAGAGCTCGTCGCCGCCGTCCAGACCCTGCTGACGCGCACAATCGGTCACATCACCTCCAGCCGGCGGACCAGCGCCCGGGACACGGCCTTCGAGCCGGCGACACGGGCGTCCACGGTGAGTCAGCCGGGGTGAGAATCGCCATCCTCGGGTCGGGACAGGTGGGCCGCGCCCTCGGCGCAGGGTTGGCGAGTCACGGCCACGACGTGGTCATGGGCAGCCGCGACCCGGGCGCCGAGCACGTGGTCGCGTGGGTTGACAGCGTGGGAGAGCGCGCCGCCGCTGCGACGTATGCGGACGCAGCATCAAGCTGCGAGCTCGCCTGCCTGGTGACGGCGTGGTCCGGCACCGAGAACGCCATCCGGCTCTGCGTGCCCGACAACCTCGCCGGCAAGGTGGTGGTGGACGTGACCAACCCGCTGGTGTTCGGGCCCGAGGGCCCCGGGCTCGCGCTCGGCACCACCGACTCAGCAGGCGAGCAGGTGCAGCGCTGGCTGCCCCGTTCGCACGTCGTCAAGGCATGGAACATCGTCGGCAACGCCAACATGGTCGACCCGCAGGTCCCCGGCGGTCCTCCTGACATGTTCTTCTGCGGCGACGACGCCGGTGCCAAACAGACGGTTGCCGACCTGCTACGGGAGTGTGGCTGGCCCTCGATCGATGCCGGTGGCATTCGTGCCGCGCGCCAGCTGGAGTCCCTCGCCCTGCTCTGGATCAGCTACGCGATCACCCACCAGCGCAGCGACCACGCGTTCAAGCTGCTGCGCTCGTCGGACTGACCGGCGCGATGCGCCGGATGGTGAGCAGCGCGATCAGCCCGCCGGCCACCAGCATCCCCGCCGAGATGTGCATGGCGGACGTGAACCCCGCGTTGAGGGAGACGCCGCTCAGCTGTGACGACGCCGCGGTGAGCCCTGCGAGCGCGGGGATGACAGCCACTGCGATGAGCCCGCCGATGCGGGCGGTGGCGTTGTTGATCGCCGAGCCCACCCCGAGGTGGCGGGAGTCGACCGCCGCCATGACAGCGGCGGTCAGCGGCGCCACCGTCAGGGTCAGCCCGGCGCCGAACACCAACACCCCGGGCAGGATCGACGCCACGTAGGAGTCACCGGGACGGCTGCCTGCGAGCAGAACCAGCCCCACCGCGGCGAGCACTGGGCCGGCCGTCATCGGCAGGCGCGGTCCGATCCGCTGTGCCACCGCGCCTGCCGAGGAGGAGAAGAGCGTCAGCAGCAGCGTGGCCGGCAGGAAGGAGAGGCCGGCGGCCAGGGCAGAGTAGTGAAGGTCCTGCTGGAGGTGCAGGATGAGCAGGAAGAGGGTTGCCGACAGCGCCGCGTACACCGCGAACGTGCTCAGGTTGGCACCGGTGAACTGCTGGGAAGCGAACAGCTTCAGCGGCACCAGCGGGTGCGGCCGGTTGAGCTCGAGGACCGGAAACGCCAGCAGCAGCAGAGCGCCGACCACGCCCGCGCCGACGGTCACCGCATCCCAGCCGCTGGCGGGTCCCTCGATCAGCGCGTAGACGACGCCTCCCAGGCCCAGTGAGATGGTGAGCGCGCCGGCGTAGTCGGGATGGCCGGCACCGCTCTCGTCGGCCGACTCCGGGACGTGGCGCAGCGCCAGCAGCACGGCCGCGGTGGCCACCGGAATGTTGATGAAGAAGATCAGACGCCAGCTGAACGCGTCGACCAGGTAGCCGCCGACGAACGGCCCCGCGGCGGTGACCACGCCGCTGAGTCCCGACCACAGGCCCACCGCCGCGGCGCGGTCCTCGTCGACGAACGCCGCCGAGATGAGCGCGAGGCTCCCGGGAACGAGCATCGCCCCACCGATGCCCTGCAGGCCGCGGGCGATGATGAGCACGGTGACGTTGGGCGCGAGTCCGCAGAGGACCGACGCCGCCGTGAAGGAGATCAGACCGAGCACGTAGACGCGACGCCGCCCGAAGCGGTCACCGAGCGAGCCGCCCAAGATGATCAGCGCGCTGAGTGTGAGCATGTACGCGTCCGAGATCCACTGCAGCGCGGTGATGCCGGTGTGCAGGTCCCGGGAGATGGTGGGCAGAGCGACGTTGACCACTGTCGAGTCGAGGAATGCCACCCCGGATCCCAGGACCGTGGCCGCCACGATCCAGCGACCGGACGGGCTGCGGTACCTGACCTTGGTCACGCGCTCGTCTGGCCAC
>JALYTM010000239.1 GCA_030854305.1 Candidatus Dormiibacterota bacterium | reverse complement strand
CGACGTCGACGCCACGTTCGTGCCGCGACCCGGGCTGCGACGCCCGGGATGGCGCACCGTCAGACCCAACCTGGCAATCGCCGGCGCGTGGACCGACACGGGCTGGCCGGCGACCATGGAATCGGCAGTGCGCAGCGGGCGGGCGGCGGCGGCCGGAGTGAGCGCCGCAACGTCCGGCGTGACCCCGACCCTGGAGCGCGCTCATGCCTGAGGCCGCGTCGGTCGTGCACACGCCGGCACCGCTCGCCGGTGCGACCACGCGCGCCGTCGACAGCGCGGTCGACCACCTCCTCCACCTTCAGGATGCCGAGGGCTGGTGGGCAGGCGAGCTCGAGACCAACGTCACCATGACCGCCGAGCACGTGCTGCTGCTCACCTTCCTGGGACTGCCGGTGGATGAGATTCGCGCCGGTGCGGTCCGCCACCTGCTCGAAGCGCAGCGCGACGACGGCTCGTGGGCGCTGTACCACGACGGCCCCGCCGACGTCAGCACCACCATCGAGGCGTATGTGGCTCTGCGCGTGCTGGGGCTGGCCCCCTCCCGGCCCGAGCTGGGCGACGCGTTGCGGGTGATCCTCGAGCAGGGCGGCGTCGCGCACGCCCGCGTGTTCACCAAGATCTGGCTGGCGATGTTCGGCGCCTACCCGTGGGAGGGTGTGCCATCGATGCCCCCCGAGCTGGTGTGGCTGCCGTCGACCGTGCCGCTCAACCTCTACGACTTCGCGTGCTGGGCGCGGGGGACGATCGCCCCGCTGCTGATCGTGATCTCGCGACGACCGCGACGTCCGCTGCCTTTCGCGCTCGACGAGCTGGTGCTGCCGGGGACGGAGGCGAGGCTGCGCCGCGTCGACGGTCACGGACCCTTCCTGTGGGCCGACCGGTTCCTCAAGCAGTACGACCGGTTGCGGCGCTCCCCGGGGCGGCCGGCGGCACGGCGGGCACTGGTCGAGTGGATTCGGGGACACCAGGAGGCGGACGGTAGCTGGGGCGGGATCCAGCCGCCGTGGGTGTACTCGTTGATCGCGCTCCACATCGAGGGCATGCCGCTCGACCACCCGGTGATCCGCCGCGGACTCGACGGGCTTCGCCGCTTCTCCATGGACGGTGGCGATGGAGCCGGCTGGCGGCTGCAGGCATGCATGTCGCCCGTCTGGGACACCGCGCTCGCTGTCCTCGCCCTGCGCCGGGCCGGGCTGCCCGCCGACGCGGCGCCGGTGCGACGCGCCGTCGACTGGCTGCTGCGAGAGCAGATCGACTCCGGTGGGGACTGGCAGGTGCGCTGCCCTCCGGCTGTGCCCAGCGGGGGCTGGGCCTTCGAGTTCGACAACGACTTCTACCCCGACGTCGACGACACCGCGGTGGTGGTTCTGGCCCTGCTGGCGGCGAAGCCCTCGGCAGCGGTCACCGGCGCCGTCGACCGCGCCCGCAGGTGGGTGCTGGCGATGCGCTCGCGCAACCACGCGTGGGGCGCGTTCGACCGGGACAACACGCGCGCCGTGGTGTACCGGCTTCCCTTCGCCGACTTCGGCGCCATGCTCGACCCTCCCACCGAGGATGTCACCGCCCACGTCGTCGAGATGCTCGCCGCCATCGGTGATCCCCGTGATGCGCGCGTGGTGTGCCAGGCGGTGGCCTACCTCGACACCGCCCAGCGCGCCGACGGGTCCTGGTTCGGGAGGTGGGGCGTCAACCACGTCTACGGGACGTGGTGCGTGGTCAGCGCGCTGACGGCGGCCGGGGTCGCGGCGGGCAACGTGGCGCGGGCCGCGGGCTGGACGCGCTCGCGGCAGAACCACGACGGTGGCTGGGGCGAGACCTGCCTGTCGTACAAGGACGACTCCTTCGCCGGTGTCGGCGAGAGCACACCGTCACAGACCGCCTGGGCGATGCTGACCCTGCAGGCCGCCGGTGACGCCGGCGGCGGCGCGGTTAGCGACGGTGCCCGCCACCTCGTCGAGCGACAGCACAACGGCACGTGGACCGAGCAGCACCACACCGGCACCGGTTTTCCCGGGGATTTCTACATCAACTACCACCTCTACCGGCACATCTTTCCCCTTACGGCGCTCGCCGGGTGCGCCACGGACACAGCCTAGGAGCGAACATGGCAATCCCTCTCCGCCAGACAATGAAGGTGGGCGCCTACGTGGCGTCGCAGCGGCTGCACCGCCGCGAGAAGTTCGCACTCGTGCTGCAACTCGAACCCCTGTACCAGTGCAACCTCGCGTGCGCCGGCTGCGGCAAGATCGCCCAACCCGACGACATCCTCGCCCGTCGGCTCACCGTGCAGCAGAGCATCGACGCCGTCGAGGAATGCGGTGCGCCGATCGTGTCCATCGCCGGTGGCGAGCCGCTGGTTCACCGCGAGATCGACCAGATCGCCGCCGCACTCGTCGAACGCAAGAAGTTCGTCTACCTGTGCACCAACGCGCTGCTGCTCGAGAAGAAGCTCGACAAGTTCACGCCGTCGCCCTACTTCTCGTGGTCGGTGCACATCGACGGTCTCCGGGAGCGTCACGACGAGTCGGTGTGCCGCGACGGCGTCTTCGACAAGGCGATCGCGGCCATCGCCGAGGCCAAGCGGCGTGGCTTCCGGGTGAGCACCAATACCACGTTCTTCGGCCAGGACGACGCCAAGAGCGTGCGCGACGTTCTTGACTACCTCAACGACGAGGTCAAGGTCGACGTGATGCAGATCTCCCCCGGCTACGCATACGAGAAGGCGCCGGACCAGGAGCACTTCCTGGGCGTGGAACGCACCCGCGCCATCTTTCGCGAGGCGTTCGCCGACGGCCGCCGCAAGAAGTGGCGCCTCAACCACTCGCCGCTGTTCCTCGACTTCCTCGAGGGCATCGTCGACTTTCCCTGCACTGCGTGGGCGATCCCGTCCTACTCGGTGCTGGGCTGGCAGCGGCCCTGCTACCTGCTCGCGGACGGCTACGTCGGCAGCTACCGTGAGTTGCTCGAGACCACCCCGTGGGACGAGTACGGCCGGGGCAAGGACGATCGGTGCAGCAACTGCATGGCGCACTGCGGCTACGAGCCCACCGCGGTGATCGCCACCACCTCCTCGCTCCGGCAGTCGCTCCGCGCGGCGGCGGACACCGTCGTCGGCCAGCGGATGAACTGACCCCGGCGATGCATGGCGGCGGCGACGGTGACGTGTTCCTCACCGGTGCGACCGGGTTCGTCGGTTCGCACATCCTCGACGCGCTGCTCGACTCCGGCCACCGGGTGCGCGCCGTGTCACGCACCCGGGGCGCTGTGCCCCACCATGACGGGGTCATCGAGGTGGTGGGCGACATCACCCGCGCCGGCGACCTGGTGCGGCCCATGCACGGGTGCCGGTGGCTGGTGCACACCGCGGCCCTCTACTCCTTCGCACCCCACCAGCGCAGCTTGATGGCGTCGACCAACGTGGCCGGCACCGCCGGCGTCCTCGAGGCCGCCCGGCTGGCCGGCATCGAGCGCGCGGTGGTGACGTCCAGCTCCGCGACCGTCGGCCCCGCGCGCGGAGGCAGGCCGGCCTCGGAGGCTGACCACGCCGATGTCGACGGC
>JALYTM010000014.1 GCA_030854305.1 Candidatus Dormiibacterota bacterium | reverse complement strand
CGCTTCGCCGGCGCGACGGTTCGTCGGCGGGCGTCAGGGGCGGGCGCTGACCTCTGTCCCGACACCCGGGTCCTTGGCGCCCACATACGCCCACAGCGGGCTGTCGGTCAGGTCGTACTGGCCCACCGCCTTCTCCCATCGCAGCGTGCGGAAGCCGTGCCGCTCGAACAGCTCCATGTTGTCGCGGGAGTACTTGTACAGGCCGCGTGTCCCGTGGCCGCCGTCCCACAGCTCCACGGCGATGACGTACGCGGCCGTGCTCGCGAAGTTGGCCACGAGTGTGTCGATCACCTCGTCTGGGATGTGGTCGAGCACCGACATCGTGAGGATGGCGTCCCACGACTGTGGCAGCTCGACCCACGCGTTGGCGTCGGAAACACGAAAGTCGATGTCGAGGCCTTTGGACTTCGCGAAGTCGATGGCCCGCTGGTTGACGTCGATGCCGGCCAGCCGCAGCGCGGGATGGAGCTGACGCAACACCTGGAGATTGCGGCCGCTGTTGGTCCCCACCTCGAGAACGGACCGGATCCCGAGGTCACCGACCACTGCCGAAACCCACATGCTGCGCTCGACGCTGGACGGGTTGTCGTCATTGGTCCGGTGGTAGTCACTGAGGTGAGCCCAGTACGCCGTCGCCTTCTCCGACTCCGATCCGGCGCGACGCGCCTCGCGCGCCTCGCGACCTGAGTCGAGGATGAACCGCGCACGTCTGGCGATCCGTGCGGGCGTAGGGAGTCGCATGGCGCCGACCTACCCGTGGTGCAGACTGAACGGGCCGTCGCGGTACCGCACCATGACGTAGGGCTTGCCGTTGGCAGTGAGCAACTCATCCACCTCCAGCCGCAACCTGTCCACCGCCGTGCCGGCCCGCTCGAGTTCGGCGACTCCCGCGGCGACCCGGGCGGCGCCGTGCGCCTGCACGGTGACGGTCTTCTCTGCCACGACGGCTCCCTCGGGGTGGCTCAGCCACCGGACGGCGGTGCGGCCGGCCCGGGGGCTGTGGTTGACGAGATACGCGTCGGCACTGACCAGGCCGTGCGCGTCGATGAGTCGCTTGCTGGTCCACGCGCCGCCGCGATGCCAGCCTCCGCGGTAGGCCACGCCCGCGACCCGTCCCACCCCGAAGACCGCACCGTAGAACTGGTCGATGGAGTGGACGTACGCGACGCTGCCGCCGTCGTCGACAAAACCCATCCAGAACGGCGACTGCGCGATGGCATTCGGTGGACCAACCTCGACCAGGCGCTGCCAGCAGGTAGCGGAGGGCGCCACGTCCACGGCGACGGTGCCGTACGCCGCCATTGCACCGAGTTCCTCGAGGACGTCGGCCATCCGCAGCACCAATGACGTGAAGGGATCCAGTGTCCGTCTGACGGACCCGAGGCGGCGTCCCTCCGCGTTGAAGACGTGGACGGTGGTCTCCACCGGGTCGGCGATGTCCGGCAGGAAGAGGGAATAGAAATGGTGGAGGTGAAGCCTGCTGTGAACGCCCCTGTCTTCGATGAAGCAATGGGCGTAGCCGCGTCGGGGCAGTCGATGGGACGGGTTGGAGGCCGTCCGCGCCAGTTTGACGCCACGCTGCTTCAGCGTCCGAGCGGTGCTCACTGCGGGGACCCGCTCGCGCCGCTGAACATGATTTCGCGGAGACGCTGGTTCGCAGCCTTGCGCACCTCGCCCCCCCACCACGGCAGGTAGTACATCGGCGGCAGTGTGTGGTCACACGCGAGGCCCTTGGAGCGGTCGTTTCGGGTGATCGACAACGGCACCACGCTCCCGTTGTCCGAGAAGCCCACCACCATGCCGTTGCCGCCCAGCTCGCAGAAGCGCTGGAAGCCTCGCGCCGCCTTGAGGACCTCCCGCGAGCTCACGCGCGCGAAGCCATACGCGGGTACTCGCACCGTGTGGTTGGCGAGACGCTCACCGTTGGCGGCCATGAACGCCAGCTGGAATGAGATGTCGAGCTCGTAGTCGGGCGAAGTTGAAACATTGAGCAACACCAGGTGCGTGTCGTTCTGCTCGTCCACCAGAAGCTTGGGTGACTGCATCAGCGTGCTGCGCGTGCCACCGAACCGCTTGTCATTCATGGGGATGGATTGGTAGGCCAAGCCGGCGGCAACCGACCATTCGCTCGAGTGGTACTCGATGTACTCGTCCGACACGGCCACCTGGTCGAAGATGGCGCTCAGCTCGATGTCGACACAGTCCAAGCCGACGAACCGTCCCGGGGTCATGTGGAAGATCCCCAGCACGTCGGACCCGTCGCTCTCGATGGCGCGGCCCGGACCGACGTGGTCATCCACGTCGACGATGGTGAACCCACCCGGAGGAAGAACCTCGAAGCTGTCGACGGAACCAAGGCGAACGCCCTGCGGTGAGAACGCCTCGAACGAGACATGAAGGTCATCGGCGAGAGGACTCGACGGCTCGGTGCCGTTGGCGAGCGACACCCGCGTGCGGTACCCGAGGTCAGCCAGCGTGGCGAAGTAGCACATCTTGATGTACCGAGGGTCGAATCCGTGGATGAGCATCCAGCCCCTCGTCAACCTTGGATGGACGGTTCGGACGGCATTCTATCCTCGGTACCGCCGTCGGGCTCCTCGGGGCGCCGCCGCAGTCCGGCGCGGCGGAGTGCGCGGCCGCCGGTCGATCGCAGCCGTCGTACCAACCCAACCGAGGCGGCGCTGCCGCGGAACCTGCGGTCACGCTGGTAGCGCCGGACGTCGATCGCGTCGCCGTCGAGAAGCCTGGTGATCACGTCGAGGAGCAGAGGCTTGGTGGCGTGGTCGCTGGTGTGGCCACCGCGCGCGCGTGCATCGAGAGCCACCGCGCCACCTCTCGCACGCCACTCCCTGCACAGTGGCTCGACCTGCTCTGAGAAGACACCGTCGTCGTCTCTGCACGACTGCACGAACAGCTGGGGCAGCGAACCAGCCGGCCGGTCGACGACGAGGTGGCGGATCTGCCGCGTGTAGATCTCGTTGTACGCCGCCACCGGGTCGCCGTCCGGACAGATGTACGCCACGTGCCGCCACCGTCCCTGGCGGACCGCGCAGATGTCCAGGTCGATGTGTGGACTGATCGCGACGATGCCCTTCACACCGAGGAGCAAGCCGAACTTGAGCGCTCCGGTCGCACCCATGGACGAGCCCACGGTCACGATCGACGACGCATCGACGCCCGATGATCCGGCGATCGACATGATCAGGGCGAGCATGGCGCGTTCCACGAACCTGTCGCCAGCGTGGCCACTGTAGTACGTGCCATTGTCGTCGGCGCCGTACTCATCGCAGACGAAAAGCCAGTCGTGGTCGGTCACCTCACCGAGCATGCGCAAGCGGTGAAAGTGGCCCGAAAAGACCTTCCGGTAGGCGCGCGCGTCACCCCATTCCCCGAAGAACGCACTGAAATGAACGACCAAGCCGCGCGATCCCGGGTGTCGCACATGGACGTAGCGGAACACACGGCCCTCCTCGTCGCGGTGGTCCTGCACCTGCGCCGCCCACTGCTCTCGAGACACTGTCACTGCTTCGCGTCGTCCGCGCGGCCACCGTCGGCGGAGCGCAGCAGTATGAGGAACCCGCTGTCGGAGGCAGGCGCACGGCGGAAGCCGGCTCTCTCGAAGACGACTACCGAGGCGACGTTGTCTGGGGCTGCGAACGCCCGGAGCAGGTGAATGTCCGGGTCGCCGGCAACCGCCTCAATCATGGCGTTGAGCATCGCCAGCCCCAGACCCTGTCCGCGCCGTTCGCGCTCCACTGCGATGGACACCGTGGCGTTGCCGTCGGCGATGTCGAGGCGGACCTGTCCGGCGGCAGCCCCGTCCGCCTCGGCGATCCACAGCCGCGTCTGCGGGTCGGAGAGCCGGTCGGTGAACCAGGCTTCGTGCTCAGCCTCGGACACCGGGCGGCCCGTTTCGCTGAACCTCACCGCGTCGCCCTCGTTGCGCCATGCCATCAGCCTGATGACGTCGTCAGCGCGCGCCGGTCGCAGCACGACCAGCGGAGCCGGCTCGCCAGCCTTCACCGGACCAGGTCGTCCCATTGCAGGATTT
Source organism: Candidatus Dormiibacterota bacterium (assembly GCA_030854305.1). Classification (GTDB taxonomy): domain Bacteria; phylum Chloroflexota; class Dormibacteria; order Aeolococcales; family Aeolococcaceae; genus Aeolococcus. Next base: position 8,531 of record JALYTM010000014.1, on the reverse strand, counting down.
CGTCGGGCGCCAGGTCGCGGGCAGCGTGGCGACCGATGACCTTGTCCAGGTCGTGGACAGGGATGCCGAAGCCGGGCCGCTTCACAGCGATGTCGTCACGCCCGATGGGGTCGCCGGCGCTGACTTGGCGGGCGGCAACCAGGCTCCGCCTACCGAGACGGAACATCTCGGCCTCGGCATCGGTCACCCGCTTGACGGTTGAGCCCAGGGAGGCCTCCGCCTCACGGATGGCGATGACCATCTCGCGGAGCTCATGCGGCTCCAGCGCAAAGGGATGGTCGGGGCCCTCCTGAGCGCGGCTCAGGGTGAAGTGCTTCTCCACCGCGCAGGCCCCCAGCGCCACCGCGACGATGTCGGCGGTGTGGCCCATGGTGTGGTCCGACCACCCGATCGGCACGTTCAACGCGTGCCGGAGCGTGGTGATGGCGCGGAGGTTCAGGTCCTCGAACCGCGGTGGGTAGTTCACCGCACAGTGCATCACCAGGATGTCCTTGGCACCGGCAGCCACGGCCGTGTCAAGCGCGCGCTCGATGTCTCCCAACGACGCCATGCCGGTCGAGATCAGCAACGGCTTCCCCGTCCGTGCCGCGCGCTCGATCAGAGGTAGATGATTGACCTCGTACGAGGCGATCTTGTAGGCCGGGACGCCCACTTCCTCGAGCAGGTCCACGGCGGCCTCCTCGAACGGCGTCGACAGGAACGTGATGCCCACCTGTGCCGCGTGACGGGCAAGGTCGGAATGCCACTCCCACGGGATCTCCACCCGCTTGATCAGCTCCCACACCGACTCGGTGGCGCCCACCAGCCCCTGGTCCTTGAGGTAGCGCATGTCCGGGGTGTGACGGGAGTAGAGACCCTCGGCGGTGTAGGTCTGGAACTTGACGGCGTCGGCACCGGACTCGCCCGCGACCTCGATCAGTCGCAGCGCGGTGGGGAGGTCTCGGTTGTGGTTGGACCCGGCCTCCGCGATCACGTAGCAGGGGTGCCCGGGACCGACCAGCCGATCACCGATGGAAAACTCGGGACGACCGTAGACGCGCGCGCTCACCCGGCAGGGCAGGCTGGCGGGCTCGGCGCAAGCTCGCGGCGGTGGTGGCGGGTCCCGGAGATCCACCCGGGAGCAGTATCAGGGATGACGCGACCTCGTTGAAGCAGGGCAGACGTCTGGACCGAGGTCGCCGAACCCCGCGTCCGGCCGATGATATCGCCGGTGACGCCGCCCGCAGCCGGACGGTCCTCCTGCGCGACTACCCTTGGACGGATGGACGCGAGCGAGACCACTCGGTGACGGCGCGCGGCCGGGTCCTCGACTGGGCGTGGCGTCATCCCCGGTCAAAACGCCTGATGCGCGAGGCCTGGGGCGTGTCGCGCGAGGCGGCGGCGGCGGTTGGCGCTCCGCGGCCCTTCGACCCGCCGGAGTTCTCCCAACTGCGGCACCTGGCCATGGCGGCACCGGTGCCGGCCGCGGACGCACCGCGAGTGCTCTTCATGAGCTGGCGCGGCTGGTCCACGCACCTCGCGATCGAGACGGTTTTGGCGCACGCCGTGGCGCGGCGCGGTGCTGCGCCGGTGTTCGCGACGTGCGGCGGGCGGCTGCCGATCTGCGACGTGATGGCGGTGGACGCGGCACCACCGATGCCGTGCCACTCGTGCCGTGAGTACGCCTTCGGCGCCCTTCGCGCGGCCGGCTTCGACGCGCTGGCGCTGCATGACGTGCTCGACGTCCGAACCGCAGTGGAGCGGGCCAAGGCTCGTACCGCCCCATTGCACTCCGTACTCGAGTGCGAGGAGTTCACCGCCGACGGCCTTCCGCTGGGAAGGCTGGTCCGCGTGTCCGTGGCTTGGTTCCTGTCACGTGGCACACTTCCCGAAACGCGGCAGGTGCTCGACACGTATCGGGCGTTCCTGGCCAGCGCCATCGTGGTGGCGTCAGGTCTCCGGACTCTGCTCGACCGTGTTCAGCCGGACCGTGTGTTCATGCTCAACGGCACCTTTTTTGCCGAAAGCATCATGTGGGCACTGGCCGATGCCCGAGGCATCCCGTTCACCACATACGAAAAGGGCTTCGTGTACGACAGCATCGTGATGACTCCAGGCCAGCCGGCGTGTTACCTGATGGTCCCCGAAGCAGACTGGACGGCGGCGCGGGACGTGCCACTCCGCGAGGACGAGGTATCGGCCATCGATGCGTACCTGGGGCAACGGGAGGAGGGTGGGGGCACCCTCGACAACTTCTGGCGCGACCGGGTGGACGACGCGGCTCGCATCCGCACCCAGCTGCGACTGGTACCGGGCCGACCGCTGGTGGTCATGTTCTGCAACATCCTCTGGGACAGCGCCGTCCTCGGCAAGGACATCGCGTTTGCGTCCATGGGCGACTGGGTGCTCGAGGGCATCGCGTGGGCGCGTGCGCATCCCGAGGCGGACCTGGTGATCCGCATCCACCCGGCGGAGGTCAAGCTGCTCAATCACCCGACACGCGAGCGGACCGCCGACCTCATCGCTGCGCGCGTGCCGTCGCTGCCCGCGAACGTCCGCGTGGTCGCCGCTGATGACCCCACCAGCTCCTACGCGCTCATGGATGAGGCGGCGCTCGGCCTCGTGTACACGTCAACCGTGGGCCTGGAGATGGCGGCTCGAGGGTCGGCAGTGGTGGTGGCTGCTGACACCCACTATCGCGGCCGCGGGTTCACTCTCGACCCGACAACACCCGCCGAGTACTGGGCCACGGCGGATCGGGTGCTGGCTTCGCCTCCCGACCGGTCGGAGAGCGATCGCATCAGGGATCTTTCGCGCCGGTACGCCGTGCTGTTCTTCTTCCGGTTCCATCAAGTCCTCGACGCGGTCCACGAGGAGGGCAGGAGCCGTCCTGTCGTCCGCGCCGAGGGCGTGAACCTCAACCCGGGACACAGTGCCGTCATTGACCGCCTCGTCGCAGGGATTCTCGACGGCACGTCGGTGGTGGCGCCGCACCGCACAGCCACCACGCCGGGCTCGGAGTAACCCGCGTTACCGCAGAGTCGGCGGCGAGCCGCCACCGGTCGCTTGGCGTCGGAGCGCCTCGACAATACCTGCCCAGAATCCCAGTGCCCACGCCGCGTGCAGCACCGCGAACATGGCCGGGACGCGCACTCGCACCGCCACCGACTGGTCGCGTCCCGCCCGCATCCCGGCCGCCACGCACGCGGCCACGTACGCGATGACGCCCGCTCCCACGATCCTCCTGCCCCGGTGCGTCACCGTCATCAGCGCTGCCACAGGGACGGTCGCAATCAGCCCTGGCGCAACCAGGTGGTATGGGCGAATGACCCCGGGGCTCTTCCGCGCTACGCGAACCTTGGCGCGACCGTAGCGGAAGTACTGGCGGGCCAGCGCGCCCACCGAGTCGCGCACGTGGTACCGCGTGGGGATGTCGGGGCTGAAAAGCACGCGCCCACCGGTGGCGCGGATCCGGTGGTTCAGCTCGTAGTCCTCATGCGGCGGATACGCTTCGTCGAACAGGCCGACGCGCTCGAAGGCGCTCCGTCGGAACGTGCCGGGAAACACGGTGGCCACGTCCTCGACCCGGGTCGAGTAGCGGAACCGCGCCCCGCCGACGCCGAACGGCGAGCGCATTGCACAGGCGATCGCCTGTCCCGTCGCCCCGTTGCCCACGCCGTCGGCACGGCCGCCGACGTTGTCCGCTCCGCTATCCAGCAGTAGGTTGACGGACCGCCGGAGGTGCTCTCGCGTCCACTCCGCGTGCCCGTCCTGCCGGGCGATGAACTGGCCGCGACTTGCGCGGATCGCCAGGTTGAGGCCGGCAGCCTGGGTGCGGCCGGGGTTGTCCATGAGCCGGAGCACGGGATGCGGGCGGCCGGACATCGACGCAACGATCTCGCGGGTGCGATCGGTGGAGCCGCCATCGGCGACGATCACCTCATATCGGTCGGCCGGGTAGTCCTGGTCGAGCACTGACGAGAGACACGCACCGATGTGCTCCGCCTCGTTGTACACGGGGATTACCACGCTCACGAATGGGTCGACGTCTGGGCGCACGCCTGATGGGCTCACAATCGGGCAGCAGGACACATGCGCGCACCATGCCTGAGGACGCGTGCTAGGGTGCGGGCCGTTGGCGGCGGACAGCGCGAGGTGGATGCAAGCCTGTGAGGACACTGGTCACCGGCGGGGCCGGCTTCATCGGCAGCCATCTCGTGGACCGTCTGACGGCGGACGGCGATGACGTCGACGTGCTCGACGACCTGTCGACCGGGCGCATGAGCAACCTCGAACAGCAGCGGGAGAACGCGCGCGTTCGTGTGGTGGAAGGATCGATTCTCGACGAGCCGGCGGTCGAGAACCTCGTGTCCGCTTGTGACCGCGTCTTTCACCTCGCGGCCGCGGTGGGTGTGGCGCACATCGTCAACAACCCGCTCGCGTCGCTGCTCGTCAACAGCCGGGGCACTGAGAACGTGCTCGCCGCCGCGGCGCGACACCACCGCAGGGTGCTGATCGCCAGCTCCAGCGAGGTGTACGGCAAGACCGAGAGCATCCCCATGCACGAGGACGATGATCGCATCCTCGGCTCGACGGCGGTTCACCGCTGGTCGTACGCAACCGCCAAGGCACTCGACGAACACCTCGCCCTGGCCTACGCGCGCGAGGGACTGCGGGTGGTCATCGTGCGCTACTTCAACATCTACGGACCGCGTATGGATCCGCGTGGTTACGGCAGCGTGATGGCCAACTTCCTGCAGCAGGCATCGACCGGTCAGGACGTGACCGTGTACGGCGACGGCCTGCAACGCCGCTGCTTCACCTACGTCGACGACTGCGTCGAGGGCACCATGCGAGCGATGGAGACCGAGGCGGCTGAGTCACAGGCGTTCAACATCGGCGACCCCACCTCGGAGACCACCATCCTCGACCTCGCCCGCTTGATCGTGGACGTGACCGGCAGTACCTCGCACATCTCCCATCTCACCTACGAACAGCGTTTCGGGCCGGGGTTCGAGGACACGCTCCGGCGGGTTCCCGCGGTGGAGCGCGCTCACGAGCGGCTGGGGTGGCGTGCATCGGTGCCACTTTCCGAGGGCCTGCGGCGAACGATCGCATCGCTGGCCACGGGCTGACCGCGACCGAACCGTCAGCGGAGGTCGGCGACGAGCAGCCCGGCGGTCGGTGACCCGGGCTCCGGGAGGTCCGACACCTCGATCCGGCCGCGGTCCACGCCCAGCCGCACCAAGGCGCTGGCGTAGTCGTGACGCCAGTCGTACCACGGAACGGTGAGCACCCCGGCGGCTCGTTGCCGGTCGAGTGCGTGCGGCTCGGCGAGGACCAGCCCGCGAACCGCGATGCGCACCAGGTCGTCGAGCACCGCCGGCAGGTTGGCGGGTGGAACGTAGGCCAACGCGAAGGAGGAGATGACGACGTCTGTGGAGTCCGATGGCGTGGCGGGAAGGAGGTCGTAGTAGCTGCCGACGGTGAGGTCGGCTGCGATGCCCGCATCGGCGAACCGGAGGCGCGCTCCCGCGATCGCCTCCTCGTTGATGTCGAAACCCGCGAGGTGGCAGGCCGGGAATTCGGCGGCGATGCGCCGGAGGTTGGGTGCGGCATTGCAGCCGATGTCGACCACGCTCGACGGGGCTCCGAACGTAGAGCGCAGGGCCTCGATGAGGCGATCGCGTCGCGGCGAGTGGTCGTCAGCCCAGTAGCCGGCCACCCAGTCGTCGCCACCACGCCGCCGCCACACACGCTCGGACACCTCCTTGGTCGCGGCGCCCATACGCAGCCGTCGGACAGCATTGCGCACCCTGAGCGCCGCCTGACGCCAGGACGACCCGCCGTCAGCGTCGACTGCCATCGCCCTGCTTCTCGACGAGGAGGTCCGCGCGCGTTCGCTGCATGGGAGTACCGAGCCTGGGAGTCAGCCAGCGCGATCGAGTGCCCCGGACCGACCCAACCCAGCCGTCGATCATCAGCCTGGTCAACGGCAGGCAGTACCCGGGCGGCAGGCCGCCAACCTGTGTCCGTGACCGCGGGCGGCCGAGGCGCCGAGCCGCACTCCACGCCATCCCGGCCACCCGCTGCACCACGGTGTGCGGGAGGTCCGCCGAGGGCATCGGCAGGTTGCCGAACAGCGCAACGCCGCCCGGTTTGAGCAGGCTGAGCGCGTTGCGGACGAACAGCGATCCCTCGGTCTCCGTGGTCACGTAGTGCAGCACCGCGTAGACGAGGACACGATCGAAGGTGCCGAGGCCGGTCAGGTCGTCACGCGTCACGTCGAGGCAGCGGACGTCGGCGGCGGGAAGGCGCTCCCGCAGCACGGCGACGGCTTCGCGCGACACGTCGACCCCGGTGTAGGCAGAGGCGCGCCGTGCGATCGGCACGCCGAGCACCCCGGTGCCGCAGCCGAGCTCGATCACGGTCACTCCGTCGGGGCGCAGCTTGGTCAGGACGTCGTCGACCATGCGTTGCATCTCACGCACCGTCGTTGACCCCGGCCTGGTGCTGGCGATCACCGGGTCGTCGCTGCGGGCCACCTCATCGTGGAGGTCACGCACGGGGTTGCCGCCCATCGCCGGATTGTGGTCGGGCACGTGGTTCATCGCCGCCTCATCCATCGGCGTGCGCGGTTGCGCGCGGTGCGGCCGAGCCCGTGCGCGTCAACCAGGGGCGCGCCGAACTCGAAGTTGAGGACCCGTTGCACGTCACCTCCGAACTGCGCCTTGTACCGCGTCACCGATATCTCTTTGGGGTCGGTTTCGGCGGCGCTGAACCGTCCCATCTCGAACGCGGTCACGCCCATTCGGCGCATCGCCTCGACCGCGGCGTGCAAGCAGAAGGGGTTGGCGCGAAGCGGCAGCGCCTCGGGGAGGCTGCACCCGCTCCAGTAGATCGCCCGCTCGCCGTAGACGTGGCAGGAGACGGCGGCCACCGCCGCGCCAGTGGGCGCGTGGGCGAACACCAGCACGTCGTGGCCACCACCGACGCGCACCGCTTCCTCGAGGCCGAGGAGGTAGTCGAGCCCGTGGGCTCGCATGCCGGTGCGCTGCCACGAGGCGGTGTGGATCGGCAGGAACCGCTGGTACGCCGTGGCGGCCTCCGCCGCGTCCCGAATGACCATGACCTCCGCGGTGACGCCGCGCCGTGCGGCCTGGCGCACCTGGTTGCGGAGGTCGCCGTCATAACCGCCCATGCCCACCAGGTCGTCCGGGTCGACGGCGATCACCGACGGCGAAGTGTCCGTCGGCGTTGCGGTTGCCCGGATCCTGAGCAGTCGCGTGTGCAGCGGCTCCTGCCGCACATCCAGCGTGTCGAGAAGAAAAGCGAGGAAGCCGGAACGGTTGGTGTCGTCGACGGCCGGCGCCTGCGCCGACTGCAGTGACTGCAGGCGGAACCTGCGGTTGAGCCGGGCGACGTCACCGAGTGCGCCGAGTGCCCGTCGCAGCGCGGCCTGACCGCCCGGCGGGAAGCACACGCCGGCATACCCGGTGCTGACGCGTCTCGGGCCCGGGTGAAATGGGATCGCCGCCAAGGGTTGGCCGTGCGACGACAACAGCATGAGGTCGGCGACGCCGTTCTGTCGCCGGGCGAAGTCGATGTAGGGCGGCCGGTGGTAGACGGTGTGGTCGGGCGAGGAGCGCACGAACGCGTCGACGGCGTCCGCCGACCGCTGGTCACTGAGGAGCTGGGCGCTGATGCCGAGTGGGAGTCGCAGCGAGCGACCGGCCACGGCAACCACGTCCGGCTCGCGCGACGCCATGCGAGCGGTGCTCAGAGCGTGTGCCAGCCGGGGTGTCCCCGCCCCGCGTGCACTCCACGGGTGTCGAGAACCAGCGACGCACGCACGCACACGAGGCCCCAGTCGACCGCGTCGTGGCGGGTGGTGATCACCACCAGGTCGGCGGCGTCGACTTCGCTCGCGGTCAGCGGCACCGCCGTCATCGGTGTGCCGTCATGCAGCCTCAGGGATGGAACGTGGGGATCAGCGTAGCGCACGTCTGCCCCGCGCTCGATCAGCTTCTGCGCCACCTCGACCCCGGGCGACTCGCGCACGTCGCCGACGTTGGGTTTGTAGGCCACCCCGATCAGCAGGATCCGCGAGCCGCGCACGCTGCGACCGACGTCGTTGAGGATGTCGGCGGCGCGCTGCACAACGTACGCCGGCATGCCGCGGTTGACGTCGTCGCCGAGGTCGATGAACCGGGTGCGGTACTCGAGGTTGCGCATCTTCCACTGCAGGTACGAGGGATCGACGGGGATGCAGTGACCGCCTACGCCAGGCCCGGGGTAGAACGGCATGAACCCGAACGGCTTGGTGGCCGCCGCGTCGATCACCTCCCAGACGTCGAGGTTCATCCGCTCGCAGAGCAGGGCCAGCTGGTTGACCAGGGCGATGTTGACGTTGCGGAAGACGTTCTCGACCAGCTTGGCGAGCTCGGCGGCATCTGGCGAAGTCAGCCGCAGGACGTGATCGTTGATCTTTTCGAGCAGGGCGGCGGCCCGATTCGTTGCCGCAGGAGTGGTGCCCCCGACCAGGCGCGGAA
>JALYTM010000238.1 GCA_030854305.1 Candidatus Dormiibacterota bacterium | reverse complement strand
CCAAGCAGCACGGCGGTGGCGAGCCGGCGATGAGCGCGGCGCTGCGCCAGGTGCTCATGGCCGCGTTCGACGAGATGTCCCGTCTCAAGGACGAGTACGTGTCCACCGAGCACCTGCTCCTTGCACTGGTCAAGCAGGGCGGTGAGGCGCAGCGGCTGCTGACCGCTGCCGGCGTCACCGCCGACCGCGTCTACCAGACACTTGAGGCCGTGCGCGGCTCGCAGCGCGTCACCGACCCCAACCCCGAGGCCAAGTACGAGGCTCTGATCAAGTACGGCCGCGACCTCACCGACGCCGCGCGCCGGGGCAAGCTGGACCCCGTCATCGGGCGCGACAGCGAGATCCGCCGCACCATCCAAGTGCTGATGCGTCGCACCAAGAACAACCCGGTGCTCATCGGCGAGCCGGGCGTCGGCAAGACGGCGATCGCCGAAGGCCTCGCCGAGCGGATCGCCACCGGTGATGTTCCCGAAGGATTGCGCGACCGACGGATGGTGGCCCTGGACCTCGGCGCCCTCGTCGCCGGCGCCAAGTACCGTGGGGAGTTCGAGGACCGGCTCAAGGCGGTCATCGCCGAGGTGACCGGCTCGGAAGGACAGGTGATCCTGTTCATCGACGAGCTGCACACGCTGGTCGGCGCAGGCGCCGCGGAGGGGGCGATGGACGCCGGCAACATGCTCAAGCCGGCGCTGGCGCGTGGTGAGCTGCGCTGCATCGGCGCCACCACGCTCGACGAGTACCGCAAGTACATCGAGAAGGACGCCGCGCTGGAGCGGCGGTTCCAGCCGGTGCTGGTCGACCAGCCCAGCGTCGAGGACACGATCAGCATCCTGCGCGGGCTGAAGGAACGGTACGAGGTCCACCACGGGGTGCGCATCACCGACAAGGCGATCGTCGCCGCGGCGGTGCTGTCCCATCGCTACATCACCGACCGGTTCCTTCCCGACAAGGCGATCGACCTCATCGATGAAGCCGCGTCCAAACTGCGCATCGAGATCGACTCGCTGCCCACCGAGCTGGACACCGTGGAACGCGACATCCGCCAGCGGGAGATCGAGCGCGAGGCGTTGCGCAAAGAGGAGGACGCCGCGTCGGGGCAGCGGCTGACCTCCCTGGAGCGCGAGCTGGCCAACCTGCAGGAGACGGGCCGCGCTCTCCGCGAGCGATGGCAGCAGGAGAAGGCCGCCATCGAAGCCGTCCGCGCCGTCAAGGGCCGCATCGAGGAGATTCGCCACGAGGCGGAGCGCGCCGAGCTGGCCGCCGATTTCGGTCGCGCCGCCGAGCTGACGTACGGACGCCTGCCCGAGCTGGAACGCGAGATGGAGCAGCAACAGCAGCGACTGCAGGAGCTCCAGGGCGACCAGCCGCTCCTCAAGGAAGAGGTGGACGAGGACGACATCGCGGAGGTGGTGGCAGGGTGGAGCGGCGTGCCGGTGAGCCGTCTGCTCGAAGGCGAGATCCAGAAGCTCCTGCGCATCGAGGAGCGCCTGCACGAGCGCGTGGTCGGACAGGACGACGCCATCGCAGCTGTTGCCAACGCGGTGCGTCGTTCGCGCGCCGGGCTCGCGGACCCGAACCGACCGATCGGTTCGTTCATCTTCCTGGGCCCGACCGGGGTCGGCAAGACCGAGCTGGCTCGTGCGCTGGCCGAGTTCCTGTTCGACGATGAGCAGGCAATGGTGCGCATCGACATGAGCGAGTACATGGAGAGGCACACTGTGTCGCGCTTGGTCGGCGCGCCCCCCGGGTACGTCGGTTACGAGGAGGGCGGCCAGCTCACCGAGGCAGTGCGGCGCCGTCCCTACAGCGTCCTGCTCCTGGACGAGATCGAGAAGGCGCACCAGGACGTGTTCAACATCCTCCTGCAGCTGCTCGACGACGGCCGGCTCACCGACGGCCAGGGTCGCACCGTCGATTTCCGCAACTGCGTGGTGATCATGACCAGCAACATCGGCTCGCACCTGCTCGCGGAGCTTCCCCACGACGCCGACGCGGCTGACCAGGAGCGGGTCCGCGTGGAGGTGATGGACATCCTCCGCCAGCACTTCCCGCCCGAGTTCCTCAACCGGGTCGACGATGTCATCCTCTTCTCGCGGCTCGACCCCGGCCAGCTGCGCGCGATCGTCGAGATCCAGCTCGGCGGTCTGCGTGACCGGCTGGCTCAGCGCAACCTCAAGCTCGAGGTGAGCGGCCCCGCGCTCGACCAGCTCGCGGCCGAGGGCTACGACCCCGCGTACGGAGCACGACCTCTCCGCCGGGTCATTCAGCGACGCCTGCAGGATCCCATCGCGATGGCGCTCCTGCAGGGTCGGTTCGCCGATGGCGACACCATCTCCGTCGACGTGCAGGACGGCGGGCTGGTCGTGACCGGCGAGCCGGCCGCCGCAGTCTCCTGATGCCGCGCCGAGGCATCGACAGCGCCTCTGGGCCGGTCGCTGCCCTGTGCGCGTGCTGAGCCACCTGAGCGCCCTGTCACCCGCGCGCCGCTGGAACGCGATGACCCCGGGGCGCGACAGTGGCGCGCCCGTCGGCCTCGCGGCGTGACCGAAACGGGGCCGCCGCGGACGCTGCTCGATGCGTTCGACAACCGTTCGCCGCAGCGCGACTACACGATCCAGTTCACGCTGCCGGAGTTCACCTGTCTCGGCCCCCCCGGCGGGTTCCCCGACTTCGCCACGCTGCACGTGCGCTACGTGCCCGGCGAGCGGTGTGTCGAGCTGAAGTCGCTGAAGCTGTACATCAACGCCTTCCGCAACCTCGGCATCTTCCACGAGGACGTCGTCACCGGTGTTCTCGACGACCTGGTGGCCCTGCTGGCGCCGCGGTACATCGAGGTGGTGGGTGACTTCAACGTGCGCGGCAACATCAAGACGGTGGTTCGCGCCGTGCACCGCGACCCGACCTGGACCGGGACGCCGGACGGCTGGTGGCGCGGCCGCGACGAGCACGACGCACTTCGAGGTGTCGACCCCGCCTGACGCAGTTCAGCTGAGACGCAGAGCGTCGTCGCCGGGCCCGAGGAACAGCCGGGCGAGATCGTGGTCGCGCCGGTCGGGCCGAATGCGCAGCAGCATGTCGTCGCCGTCGAGGCAGAAGTCCTCGCCGATCTCATGCGCCAGGAAGAGGGCGACGGTGGGGTCGAGCGCGCCGAGGCCGTTGAACCGCGGCACGCCGATGACGAGACCGAGCGCGCCGGCGACTGCGGGCACAGCCGCGTTCCACGCCAGGGCCGGTACGCGTGGAAGCGGCGAGCCGAGCAGCGACGCAAGCAGGCTGGCGAGGGCGACGATCCGCACCCGGCTGCGCTGGGGCACGTTGTCCCACAGCGCCCACTCGTGCACCATGCCGTCGAGCACGTCACGGGCGCGGTCGACGATGCCGTCCGGAGGGATGGCGATCCAGGTCACGTCGCCGGTGCGCCGCGCGCACCAGCCGTTGACCGCGACGATCAGGCCCTCGTCGCGGCGGGCGAGGTCCACGCACCGACCGGCGGTGCCTCCGGCCGGGACCGGGCACCCCGGCGCCAGCTCGGTCTCCTCGTCCCACGCGGTGGTGGCCTTGTGCACAGC
>JALYTM010000013.1 GCA_030854305.1 Candidatus Dormiibacterota bacterium | reverse complement strand
GGCGATCCCGAGCGTTTCCCGATGCCGCGGACGCGCCTGCCCGCGGCGATGTCCTTCAGCGGCCTGAAGACCGCCCTGCGCTACGCCATCCGCGACCTCGGCGCAGCGGCGCTCAACGAGGCGGGGACCCCCGTCGACCCCCAGGTGGTCAGCGACATGGCAGCGTCCTTCCAGCAGGCGGCCGTCGAGCAGATGGTGCACGCGCTGGCCACCACCGCCGACCGGATCGGCGCCGAGCAGGTGGCCGTGGTCGGAGGCGTGGCCGCCAACACCGCGCTCGGCGAGGCGGTCCGCCGTCAGCTGCACGGACTGCGGATCACGGTGCCCCCACTGGGCTTGTGCACTGACAACGCGGCGATGATCGCCGCTGCGGGTTGGCACCGGCTGCGACGGCTGGGGCCCGACCGCGACGGCTTCGCCGTCGACGCCACGCTGGACGAGTACGCCTGAGAGCGGCGCCTCCGGCGCCGGATACGATGCCGCGGTGACTACCGACGACGCTGCCCCGGCGCGCAGCGAGGTCGCCGACCGCTACCTCGAGACGATTTTCTACATCGAGCACGAGGGCGAGGTGCCGCGCCCGGGACGGATCGCCGAATGGCTCGGCGTCAGCGCCCCGACGGTGAGCGTCAGCCTGCAACGGCTGGCCCGGGGCGGCTGGGTGACCGTCGCGTCCGACCGCAGCGTCCACCTCACCGACAGTGGGCGTGTCGCCGCTGCCGCGGTGGTCCGCCGCCATCGACTGATGGAGCGATGGCTCACCGACGTGCTGGGGCTCGACTGGGCGACGGCCGACCGGGAGGCGGCGGCGCTGTCCCACGGGGTCTCCGACGTGGTGCTGGAGCGTCTCGACGAGCACCTCGGGCGGCCCTCGACGTGTCCGCACGGCAACGTGATTCCGGGCCGGCGTCCACCGCGCGGCCGCCCCATGATCCGGCTCGCCGACCTGCCCGCCGGCCGTGAGTCGCGCGTGTCCCGCGTGTCCGAAGTGGCCGAGCACGACGCCCCGCAGCTGCTCGCCGTCCTCCACGACGGCGGGCTGGTGCCCGAGGCCCGGGTGCGCGTCGAAGGTCGCGAGGAGGGCCAGGTGCGAATGGTGGTCGACGGGCACCCGGTGGTGGTCAGCGACGGCGTTGCCGCCGCCGTCTGGGTGGAGTCCCCCGGGTCCAGTTAGGTTAGGCTAAGCAAAGGCAGGGTGGGCACCCATGGCCGCGGTGCCCAGAGGAGCGACCAGGAGGACCAGGGTGAGCTTCGTCGGTACCGCGGTCCTTGGCGCCGTCTCGGGCCTGACGATCACGTTGGGGCTGCCGATCGCCCGCTACGGGCGCCCCGGCCCGCGGCTGATGTCGTTCCTCACCATGGCCTCGGTCGGGGTGCTGCTGTTCATCTTCTACGACGTCATCCGCAACGCCAGCCAGACCGTCGAGGCGCAGATGGCGCGGTCCACCGGTACCGGAGTGCTGTTCGGGCTGCTCCTCGCCGCCGGCCTCGCCGGAGGGCTTTTCGGGCTGGTGATGTTCGAACGCATCACCCGGCGTGGCGGTCGCCCGCTCCCCGCCGGCCCGGGAGCGATGGCCGCGGCAGTCCGGAGCACGGGGATCAGAGCGCTCCCGGCTCCCTTCCGCACCGCCCTGTTCATCGCGCTCGGGATCGGCCTGCACAACTTCTCGGAGGGCCTCGCGATCGGGCAGTCCGCCGCGCAGGGGGCGTACCGGTTCTTCTACCTGCTGGTGATCGGCTTCGGCCTCCACAACATCACCGAGGGCTTCGGGATCAGCGGGCCGATGCTCAACCATCGCCCCACGCTGCGGTTCCTGGCGCTGTTGGGCCTGGTCGGAGGCGGTCCCACCCTCGTGGGCACGCTGGTGGGCTACGGGGTCACCCACCTGGTGGGCCCGTCCACGGCCAGCGCGGCGGTGTCGGTGCTGTTCCTCGCGCTCGCCGCCGGCGCCATCGTGTATGTGATCGGGGAGTTGCAGCACGTCGGGCGCAAGATCGGCAACCACCAGGCGGGAATGGCCGGACTGCTGGCGGGGTTCCTCGCCGGGTACGGCACCGACCTCCTTCTCAAGTCCTTCGGGGCCTGAACAGGGGCATTGCGGACCTTGCGGGTTTGGCACTCGCTGGGGTAGAGTGTTAGCAGTCTCAAGACGAGAGTGCTAATCACCCTGACCGACAAGGAGGTCCCCTGTGGCCCTGAAGCTTCGCCCCCTCGCAGACCGCGTCGTGATCAAGCCCAGCGAGCGTGAGGAGATGACCAAGAGCGGCATCGTCCTCCCCGACACGGCCAAAGAGAAGCCGCAGGAAGGGATCATCGAGGCGGTCGGCAACGGCCGCTACAACGAGCAGACCGGCAGCCGCGTCGCGCTCGACGTCAAGGTTGGCGACCGCGTGATGTACGCGAAGTACGCCGGCAGCGAGGTGAAGATCGACGAGGTCGAGTACCTGATCCTCAGCGAGAAGGACATCCTGGCCGTCGTCGCCAACGGCAAGGGCGCCGCATCCAAGTAAGCATCCCATCCGAGCGCGGCGGCACCGGCAACGGTGTCACCGCGCCTGTTGACGTCCCGGAGGTCTGATCGACCATGGCTGCCAAGCAACTGCGCTTTGATGCGGAGGCGCGCTCCGCGCTCCGCCGCGGAGTCGACGCCGTCGCCGACGCCGTGTCCGTGACCCTCGGCCCCCGCGGCCGCAACGTCGTGCTGGACAAGAAGTTCGGCTCGCCGTTGATCATCAACGACGGGGTCACCATCGCCCGCGACCTCGACTTCGCGGACAACTTCGAGAACATGGGCGCGCAGTTGCTGAAAGAGGTGGCGATCAAGACCAACGACATCGCCGGCGACGGCACCAGCACCGCGACGGTGCTGGGTCGCGCCATGATCGACGCCGGCCTGCGCAACCTCGAAGCGGGCGCGTCACCGACGGAGCTGCGCCGTGGCATGAGCGCCGCCGCCGACGCCGTCGCCGACGCCGTGCGCGCGCAGTCGCATCCCGTTGACGGCAACGACGACCTGCGACGGGTTGCCACCGTCAGCTCCGGCGACGAGGTGATCGGCACCATGATCGCGGAGGCGTTCGAGCGCGTCGGGCGCGACGGTGTGGTCAGCGTTGAAGAGGGAACCGGGATCGACACCGAGGTCGAAGTGGTCGAGGGACTGCAGTTCGACCGCGGCTACGTGTCGCAGTACCTGGTCACCGACCAGAAGGCGATGGAGGCGGTGCTCGAAAACCCCGCCGTGCTGATCACCGACAACAAGATTTCCGCGGTTGCCGACCTGCTGCCCGCGCTCGAGCTGGTGGTGCGGTCGGGACGGCCTCTGCTGATCCTTGCCGAGGACGTGCAGGGCGAGGCGCTGGCGACGCTGGTGGTCAACCGGCTTCGCGGCTCGTTCACTGCGGTGGCGGTCAAGGCGCCGGCATTCGGCGATCGCCGCACCGCCATCCTGCAGGACATCGCCGTCGCCACCGGGGCCACGGTGATCACCGAGAAGATCGGGCTACGGCTGGACGCGGTCCGTGAGGACCAGCTCGGCAGCGCCGCACGCATCACCGTGACCAAGGAGGACACCACCATCCTCCAGGGCGGTGGCGAACGCGCCGCCATCGATGCCCGCGCGGACGAGATCCGCGCTGAGATCGCCGAAACCGAGTCCGACTGGGACCGCGAGAAGCTCCAGGAGCGCCTGGCCCGGCTGGTCGGAGGCATCGCGCTGATCAAGGTCGGGGCGGCCACGGAGGTGGAGATGAAGGAGCGCAAGGCCCGCGTCGAAGACGCTTTGGCCGCGGTCCGCGCCGCGCTGGAAGACGGCTACGTCGCCGGTGGCGGCGTTGCCCTGATCCGCGCCGCGAGCGCCATCGATGCGTTGACCCTCGAGGGTGACGCGGCCACCGGCGCTGCCATCGTCCGGCGCGCACTGCAGGAGCCGCTGCGGGTGATCGCCCGAAACGGGGGCTTCGAGGCCGCCACAGTCGCCAACCACGTCGCCGGGCTGACCGGCGACGACGGGTTCGACGTCACCACCGGCGAGTTCGGCAACCTTGTCGCCTTGGGGGTGATCGACCCCACCAAGGTGGTGGTCAGCGCTCTCTCCCACGCGGCGTCGATCGCGGGCATGGTGATGACCACCGAGGCGCTGATCGCCGACGCCCCGGAGCCCGAGGACGACGACGCTGGAGGCGGCGGACACGGCCACTCCCACGGCGGCGGCGGGATGGGCATGGGCGGCATGGGGGGCATGGGCGGAATGGGTGGCATGGACGACGACCTCGACTTCTGAGAGGTTGTGCGGACGGCGGCCACGCGTCGCCAAATTACACTAGCCCGCAATGTGTGGCATCGCCGGGTTCACCGGGTCGAATCGCGAACTGCTCGGCCGGATGCTGGACTCGATGGTCCACCGCGGCCCCGACGGCTTCGGCGCCGAGGTCAACGAGCACGTCTCGATCGGGATGCGCCGCCTCGCCATCGTCGACATCGACGGTGGCAACCAGCCGCTCTACAACGATGACCACAGCCTCGCGCTGATCAACAACGGTGAGATCTACAACGCGCCCGAGCTGCGCCTCGAGCTGGAGGCCGCGGGCCGGAGGTTCGTGACCGACCACTCGGACACCGAGGTCATCCTCCGTGGCTACGAGGAGTGGGGACAGGACGTGGTCACGCACCTCACCGGCATGTTCGCGTTCGTGGTCTGGGACGCGACCCGCCGCGAGCTGTTCCTGGCCCGCGACCGTCTCGGCATCAAGCCGCTGTACTACGTGCAGCGCGGCGTCAACGTGACGTTCGCGTCGGAGATCAAGGCGCTGTTCCAGGACAGCTCCATCCCACGACGCGAGAACATCGGAGTGTTGCAACGCTTCCTTCTCTTCCGCGTGCACGACGCCACCGAGGAGACGTTCTTCGACGGCGTCAAGCGACTGCTGCCGGGCCACACCATGACCATCGGCGCCGACGGCATCAGCGGCATCCGGCGCTACTGGGACCCGGCGGTGAACCTCGAGTTCTCCGGCAGCCGCAGCGATGACAGCTACGCCGAGGAGTTCGCGGCGCTGTTCGACCGTGTGGTCGCGCGTCACCTGCTTTCCGACGCGCCCGTGGGTGTGCCCCTCTCCGGTGGACTCGACTCCAGTGGCGTTGTCTGCACCGTCGCCGAGCTGATGCGCGCGGGCACCGACGTGCACACCGGGGGGCGCCTGCACTCCTTCTCCGCGCTGTACCCCGGACAGTCGATCGACGAGAGCGAGTACATCCACGAGGTGGAGCGGTTCACCGGGAGCATCCCGCATTACACGTACCCCGACCTCGACGAGTTCTGGAACGAGATGACCGACTGGATCTGGTACCAGGAGGAGCCGACCATCGCGTCCGCGCCGTATGCGTACTACTGCGTGTACCGGGTGGCCAGCGAGCACGTCAAGGTGATGCTGTCCGGTAACGGCGGCGACGAGCTGCTGGCCGGGTACATTCCCTACTTCCGGGCGTACCTCACCTCGGCGCGCGACCAGCATCAGTGGTTTGCCGCGGCTCGTGAGCTGGTGCAGGGAGCCGACCTGTACCGCCGCTACCTCGGTGAGGCGCTGCGCTCGCGGATGCCCAGCCGCGGCGGCCTGCTGAGCATGCGACCGTTGCTCGCCGACCGCGACGGCGGCCTTGCCGGGCTCGACTTCCGCGCCGACCGCAACCTCAACCGCCGGCTGGCCCAGGACGTTCTCGCCTACTCCACACCCAACCTGCTTCGCTACGAGGACAAGAACTCGATGGCCTTCTCCGTCGAGGCCCGGGTGCCGTTCCTCGACCACGAGCTGGTCGAGTACATCTTCAAGCTTCCCATCGACCAGAAGATCGACGGTGGCTGGAACCGCGCGGTGTACCGTCGCGCCATGAAGGGACGGATCCCGGAGAAGAACCGCCTCCGCCGCAGCAAGATCGGCTTCACCAACCCCGAGCAGACCTGGATCCGGCGCCGCGCCCCGGAGATGCGAGCGGTGTTCGACTCGCGCGAGTGCCGCGGACGCGGGATCTACAACAACGACCGCCTGGTAGAGGACTTCGACGCCTGGCTGGCCGGTGCGCCCGGCGACCCGCTCATCTTCTGGCGGACGATGGTGAGCGAGCTGTGGATGCAGCGCTACGTCGACCAGCCGGTGGCGCTGGCGGCATGACCGCGCCCAGCGACGCTCTGTGGTGGCAGGAGACCCGGACGGTGGGCGGTCGCGGCTACGACCGGGCCCCGATCCGTACCCACCTGGTGCATGTCAAGGAACCGATCGTCGACGTGCTGCGACAGTACGTCACCCCGCACTTCCAACCTGGCGACTTCCTGGTGGTCTCGGAGAAGTTCGTCGCGATCACGCAGGGTCGCGTCATCCACCGGTCGCTGGTGCGGCCCGGCTTGCTTGCCAAGGTCCTGGTCAGGGGGGTGACCAAGCTGAAGGACGACGTGGGTTTCTCCGACCCCGCCAAGATGCAGGTGGCGATCTTCCGCGCCGGCTGGTTCCGCATGGCGTTCGCGATGACCGCGGGAGGCGTCACCCGGATGTTCGGCCGCCACGGTGACTTCTACCGCATCGCCGGCAACCGGGTGTCGGAGATCGACGGCTTCAACCCCCACACCGTGCACCCCTACAACGAGTTCGCCATGCTCGGTCCCGAGGATCCGCCGCGGGATGCCCAGGCGCTCGAGGACGCCACCGGCTGGCCGGTGGTGATCGTCGACGCCAACAACATCAACGTCGAGGTGCTGGGGGTCAGCCGTGGCGTGCCGGTCAGCGCCGCCGATGCGCGGCTGGCAGTCCTCGACAACCCCCTGGGGCAGAGTGACGAGCAGACCCCCATCGTCCTGGTACGCCCGCTGCCGCCCGGCTGACGCTGTGGCCCCTCGTGGCGACCATGTGACCGGCACCAAGTGGGCCGAGGTTGACGCCACCGTGCTCCGTGACAACACCCGCGCGTTGCGGTCAGTGAGTGGGGACGGCACCGCCGTCATGGCCATGGTGAAGGCCAACGGCTATGGGCACGGTGCGGTGACGGCCGCGCGGGCGGCTCTGGGCGGGGGTGCGACGTGGCTCGGCGTGTCATCGGTGACCGAGGCGCTCGAGCTGCGCGGTGCCGGCTTCGACGCCCCCATCCTCAACGTTGGCTGGACCACCCCTGCCGAGATGGCAGCCGCGGTGGCCGCCGGCGTCGACGTCACCGTCTTCGACCCTGACGGTGTGCGCTCGGCGCGGGCCGGCGTCCGTGCGGCCGGCCGGCCGGTGCGCGTGCACTGGAAGCTCGACACCGGCATGGGGCGGCTGGGCACGCGGTTGGACGAGCTCCAGCCCATGATCGACGCCCTGCTGGCCGCTCGACCCGGGGTGGTCGTCGCCGGACTGTTCACCCACTTCGCGGCGGCGGATGCGGATGACCTCGAGTTCACACTCGCCCAGCACGCGCGGTTCGTCGAGACCACAGACACGCTGCGGGAGCGGTTCGATGACGTGCTGCTGCATGCCGCCAACAGCCCCGCGCTGCTGCGGCTGCCGGCGACGCACCACGACATCGTGCGCCCCGGCATTGCGCTCTACGGGTACCCGCCCAACCCCGCCGCCGGCGTGGTGCTGCGGCCGGCGATGGCGGTGCGCGCCCTGGTCACGCAGGTCAAGCGCATGGACACCGGCGAAACCGTCGGCTACGGCCGGGAATGGACGGCGCCACGCCCCTCGCTGGTTGCCACCATCGCCGCGGGGTACGCCGACGGCGTCGACCGGCGCAACCGCAACAACGGCGTGGTCATCGTCGGCGGAGCGCTCTGCCCCGTCGTCGGCCGGGTCAGCATGGACCAGTTCGGAGTCGACGTCAGCGCCGCCGGAGCGGTGCGCAGCGGCGACGTCGCCACCATGATCGGCGAGGCCGACGGGCTCTCCGTCGACGCCACCGACGTCGCGCTCCGCATCGGTACCATTGCGTACGAGGTGCTGTGCGCGGTCTCGGCGCGGGTGCCCCGGGTCACCGTCAATGCTGAGGGAGTCATCGCGTGAGCCGTCCGGTCCGCATCGCCGTCGCTCAGTACCAGCCCCATGTGGGCGACCTCGCGGGCAACCGCTCGGCGGCGGTCGCGTGGGCGTGGCGCGCGACAGAGGAGTCGGTGGACCTGCTGGTGCTGCCCGAGCTGGCGTCGAGCGGCTACGTCTTCGCGTCCGACGAGGAGGCCGAGGCCAGCGCCGAAGGAACCCCGAGCGCGCTGGTCGATGCCCTCACCGAAGTGACCCGTGCCAGCGGCATGCACGTGGTGGTGGGGATCAACGAGGCGGCGCACGGGACGCGCCACAACAGCGCGGTCGTGGTCGGCCCCTCCGGGCCGCTGGCAACGTACCGCAAGATCCACCTGTTCCACGACGAGCAGTCCTGGTTCACCCCCGGCGGGGAGCTGCCCGTGGTCGAGCTGCCGTTCGGCCGGGTGGGAATGGTGATCTGCTACGACCTCTGGTTCCCGGAGGCGGCGCGCGCGCTGGCACTGGCCGGGGCCGAGATCATCGCCGTGCCCACCAACTGGGTCAGCTCCTTCAAGCGCAGGGTGTTCGACGCGCAGGGGTACTGCCAGGGGGACATCGTCGCCATGGCCACTGCCGCGCAGAACGGCGTGGTGATGGCCTGCGCCGACCGCACCGGGGTGGAGCGCGATATGCGGTTCCTGGGCTGCTCGGTGATCGTCGGGGCGGACGGCTGGCCGGTCGCGGGTCCCGCCGGCATGGACGAAGAGGCGTTGCTGGTGGCCGACATCGACCTCGACAAGGAATCCGGCGCACGGCAGCGCACACCCCGCAACAACCTCATCGGCGACCGCCGCAAGGATGCGTACAACGCCGTGGTCGTCCACTCGCAGCAGCCGTTGATCGCGGCCACTCCGCCGGTTCCCTCCTGAGCCCAACCGCCGCCACCACCTCCCTGCTCGACGGGCTCAACGCCGCCCAGCGCGAGGCCGTGGAAGCTCCGGACGGGCCGCTGCTGATCTTCGCCGGCGCCGGCAGCGGCAAGACACGGGTGCTGACCCACCGCATCGCCCACGTGCTCGCCGGCCGCGACGTGCGTCCGCACGAGATCTGTGCGGTCACCTTCACCAACAAGGCCGCTCGCGAGATGAAGGGGCGCGTCGAGGCCCTTCTCGGCGGCAGCACATCGGGGATGTGGATCGGCACCTTCCACGCCCTCGGCGCCCGGATCCTCCGCCGCGACGGCTCTGCCATCGGCATCCCGTCGAGCTTCTCCATCTACGACGAGGCCGACCGCGCGGCCGCGTTGCGCCGGGCCATGAACATCGAGGGGATCGACGAGAAGAGATATCCCGTCAACAAGCTCGGTCACGCCATCAGCGCCGCGAAGAACGAACTTCTCGACGCCGCTGCCTACGCCGCCAAGTACACCGGCGCCTACTACGAGGCGACGGTCGCCCGCGCCTTCGCGGCCTACTCCGCGGAGATGCGGGCGGCCGACGCGCTCGACTTCGACGACCTCCTGGTTCGCACCGTCGACCTGCTCCGCAACTGCGACGCGGTGCGCGAGGACTACCAGACGCGCTTCCGCCACCTGTTCGTCGATGAGTACCAGGACACCAACCTGGCCCAGTACATGCTTGTCAAGGTGCTGGCCGAGCGACACCGCAACCTCACCGTGGTCGGCGACGACGACCAGTCGATCTACGGGTGGCGCGGGGCCGACGTGCGCAACATCCTCAGCTTCCAGCGGGACTATCCAGATGCCAAGGTGGTCACGCTGGAACAGAACTACCGCTCCACGCAGATGATCCTTGACGCCGCTCACGCGGTGATCAGTCAGAACCCGGACCGCGCCGCCAAACGGCTGTGGACGGAGACCGGGGGCGGCGAGCCGATCCGGCTGATCTCCGTCTACGACGAGCAGGAGGAGGCGCTCGCCGTCTGCGGAGAGATCGAGATGCTGATCGGCCGCGAGGGGTTCTCCCTCAGCGACTGCGCCGTCCTGTACCGCACCAACGCGCAGTCCCGCGCTTTCGAGGATGTGCTGCTGCGACGCGGCATCCCGTACCGGCTGGTCGGAGGGCTGCGGTTCTACGAGCGCCGGGAGGTGAAGGACGTGCTCGCCTACCTGCGGCTGGTCGCCAACCCGCGTGACGCGGTGTCGTTCGGCCGCGTCGTCAACGTGCCGCGACGCAAGATCGGCGACAAGACGGTGGCGGCGGTGGAGCGAGCAGCACGGCGGCTGCGCATTTCGCCGTTCGAGGCGGTGGCGCGAGTCGACGACAGCACCGAGATCACCACTGCGGCGCGCGCCGCGCTGGGCGAGTTCGGGCGGCTCATCGACGAGCTGCGCGAGATGTCCGCGCGCATGCCCCTGCCACAGTTCCTCGACCGCGTGCTCGAGGACACCGGGTACCAGCGAATGCTGCAGGACGGCGCCCCGGAGAACGCCGAGCGCTGGGCCAACGTCGTCGAGCTGAGCGGCCTTGCGTCGGAATACGCCGACGTTCCCCCGCCCGAGGGACTGACACAGTTCCTGGAGAACGTGGCGTTGGTCTCCGACGTCGACACGCTCGACGACAGCGCCAACGGGGTGACGCTGATCACGCTCCACCAGGTCAAGGGACTGGAGTTCCCGGTGGTGTTCATTGCGGGGATGGAGGAGGGGCTGCTGCCCCATGTGCGCGCGCTCGAGGAGGGCGACAGCGGTGTCGCGGAGGAGCGCCGGCTCACGTACGTGGGCGTGACCCGCGCGCAGCGGCGGTTGTACGTCCTCCACGCGTTCCGGCGCCACCTCTACGGCACGCCCCAGCTGGCCGAGGCGTCGCGCTTTCTCGCCGACTTCCCCGCGGCCGTGCTCGACATCGCGCGCCGGCCCGGCGGCCCGGTGCCGTCACCCCCGCGCACCCCGGGAGCGGTGCGGTCGGCGGTCCACGCCCACGCCGTGCGTCCCAATCCCGTTGAAGTGGCCCCACAGCGCTACAGCGCCGGCGTGCGCATCGCCCACCCCAAGCTGGGGGAGGGGAGCATCCTCAAGAGCACCATGACCCGCTCCGGCGAGGAGGTGGTGATCAAGTTCGACAGCGCGGGCGTGAAGATCTTCTCGGTCGCCGACTCGGCGATCTACCCGCTGCAGAGTTGACCGCGAGCGCCCCCGCTGGTCTCGGGATAATCAGCGCGTGACCTCTTGGGACGCGATCCCGGTGAAGGCGGCCGCCCGCGCCGCCGAGCTGCGCACGGTTCTGGACCACCACGCCCACCGCTACTACGTCCTCGATGACCCGGAGATCTCCGACGGCGAGTACGACCGGCTGTTCCGGGAGCTGCTCGACCTGGAGACCCGGTTCGCACCTCTGCAGACCCCGGACTCGCCGACACAGCGGGTGGGTGGAGCGGCGCTCGACAGCTTCACGAAGGTCCGCCACCGGGCCAGCATGCTGTCGCTCGGGAACGCCTTCTCGGCCGACGAGGTGTCGGCGTTCGTGCGACGCGCCGAGAAGGGCGCGGGGGACATCGACGCGTACGTGTGCGAGCTGAAGATCGATGGCCTGGCGATGTCTCTGACGTTCCGCGACGGCGCCTTCGTCCGCGCAGCCACGCGGGGCGACGGCGTCGAGGGTGAGGACGTCACCGCCAATGTCCGCACCATCCGCAGCGTCCCCGTGCACCTGCATGACATCCCCGGGGGGTTGCCGTCGGAGTTCGACGTGCGCGGCGAGGTCTACCTCCCCAAGCCGCGTTTCGCCGCGCTCAACGCGCAGCTCGAGGAAGCCGGCAAGCCCACGTATGCCAACCCGCGCAGCGCCGCGGCGGGAGGAGTACGGCAGCTCGACCCCGGCGTGACCGCCAAGCGCGGACTGTCGACGTTCATGTACCAGCTCGAGCCGCCGGGGCGGGCGCACAGCCAGGCGGCCGTCCTCGAGCAGCTCCAGGGGATGGGCTTCCGCGTCAACCCGCACCGCCACGTCGCCGGGTCCCTCGACGAGGTGCTCGCCTTCGTCGAGCACTGGCGCGACAAGCGGCACGACCTCGACTACGAGACCGACGGGGTGGTGATCAAGGTGTCATCGTTGGCGCAGCAGTCGGAGCTGGGCGCGGTGTCGCGGTCGCCGCGATGGGCGATCGCCTACAAGTTCCCCCCGGAGGAGGTGGAGACCACTGTCCTCGACATCGCTGTGCAGGTGGGTCGCACCGGCGCGGTGACCCCGGTGGCGCACCTGCATCCGGTGGTCGTGGCCGGCTCGACCGTGCGCCGCGCCACGCTCCACAACGAGGACGAGGTTGGGCGCAAGGACGTGCGCATCGGTGACACCGTGCTGCTGCACAAGGCGGGCGACGTGATCCCGGAGATCGAGCGGCCCATCCTCGAGAAACGCCCTGCGGAAGCGCAGCCGTGGGTGATGCCCAACCGCTGCCCCGCATGCGACTTCGAGCTGGTGCGCGAAGAGGGAGAGGTGGTGCGGCGCTGCCTCAACCCGTTGTGCCCCGCCCAGCGGCGGGAGCGGCTTCGACACTTCGGGTCGCGCGGCGCCATGAACATCGAGGGCCTCGGCGAGGCGGTCATCGACCAGCTCGTCGACGCCGGCTTCGTCGCCGACGCTGCCGACCTCTTCGCGGTCACCGTGGAGCAGCTCCTCACGCTGGAGGGTTT
>JALYTM010000237.1 GCA_030854305.1 Candidatus Dormiibacterota bacterium | reverse complement strand
CGGCCAAGCTGCCGCTGAACCGGTCCGCCGCCGCCAACCAGGCCGCCACGGCCGCGCCGCCCGACCCCGACGTCCTCGGCTTCGTCCAGCAGGGTGAGGTGTCGAGCGGCAACTGGGTGGCCGACCTGCACATGAACCTGTTGTCCACGATTGCCTACTTCGGCGTCAACGTCGATGGCAACGGCGCGCTGGTCACCACCGACTCCGGCTACTCGACGTGGTGGAGCGCCCAGGAGACCAACCTGATCAATGCGGCTCACGCCGCCGGCGACCGCGTCGTGCTCACCGTCAAGGCGTTCAGTGACGCCACTATTTCGGCAGTCACCGGAACCGAAGCGGCCCGACAGGGGCTGATCAACTCCCTGGTTGCCCAGGTCCAGACCCGTCCGGCCGACGGGGTCAACGTCGACTTCGAGGGCGGGAGCACACCCCATGCCAACTTCACCACCTTCATCGCCGAGCTGCAGGCCGCGCTCAACGCGCGCGCCCCCGCCCACTCCTACCTGACCCTCGACGCATACGCCAGCGCGGGTCTCGGCGGGACCATGTACGACCTCGCCGCGCTCTGGCAGCACGTCGACGCCATTGACCTGATGGGCTACGGCTTCGAACCGTGCACAGCGGGCCACGCCGGACCCTCGGCCCCGATGGGTGGCTGCTGGTACAACGACACCCAAGCGGTCAGCGACTACATGACCAAGTACGGGGTGCCGGCCAGCCGGCTGCTGCTCGGGGTGCCGTACTACGGCTACAAGTGGTCGGTGAACAGCGTCAGCGCGGCCGGCCAGGACGTCGTGGCCCCGACGGCCAACGTGGGTGCCGACACCTACTCGTCGGCGCTGTCCGACTTCCGCTGCGCCCAGCAGCTGCAG
Source organism: Candidatus Dormiibacterota bacterium (assembly GCA_030854305.1). Lineage (GTDB taxonomy): Bacteria > Chloroflexota > Dormibacteria > Aeolococcales > Aeolococcaceae > Aeolococcus. The sequence continues at coordinate 2,711 of JALYTM010000237.1, read as the reverse complement.
CTGCACTGGGACACCACCTTCGAGGGTCCGTGGGCCGGTTGGTTCAGCCCCGCCGTCAACGACCCGTGTGGCGGTGACTACGGAACCGACCGCGAGCTGTACTACGACGACGCGCAGTCGCTCGGGGACAAGTACGACCTGGTCAACCAGCGCGGGCTGCGCGGTATCGCGATCTGGGCGCTGGGCTACGACAGCGGCACCAACGACCTCTGGAACGAGATCAGCGCCAAGTTCAGCGTCAGCAAGTACCCGCAGTTCAATCCCCAGGGTGTGCAGTCACCCGCGGTCGCGATGAGCGCCGATGGTTCCACGCAGACGGTCTTCTGGCGCGGCCCCGGCAACGACCTCGACGAGGGTTGGTACAGCGGCGGGGTGTGGCACGGGGTGGCCGACTGGACGGCGAGTGCGTTCGGGGGAGCCGCTCACCTGGCGTCCGGGCCCAGCGTTGCGATGCTCGGTCAGCAGCAGATGGTGTTCTGGGAGGGTGCGGCAGGGCACCTGTTCGAAGCCTGGTACGCCAACGGCTGGCACGGCCCGGTCGACTGGACAGTGAGCGCCTTCGGCGGGCGCGCCACCATGGCCTCTGCCCCTGTCGCACGGCTGGCGCCTGACGGCACCCAGATCGTCTTCTGGGAGGGGGCGGGCGGCCATCTCGTCGAGGCATGGTTCAGCGGCGGCCACTGGAACGGTCCCGTCGACTACACGGCGTCGGTCTTCGGCGGAGCGGCGCCGCTGGCGTCGGCACCGAGCCTGGCACTGATCGGTGACGGTACCCAGGTGGTGTTCTGGCAGGGTCCGGCGAACCACCTGTTCGAAGCGTGGTACGCCAACGGCTGGCACGGCCCCGTCGACTGGACCAACGCGGCCCTCGCCGGCGCGCTGCTTGCGTCGGCGCCGTCTGTGACCGTGGGCACGGACGGGTCGACGCAGTCGGTGTTCTGGGAGGGTGGCGGAGGGCAACTCGACGAAGCGTGGAACAGCGGCGGCCACTGGAGCGGCCCCGCCAACTGGACTGCACAGGCGTTCGGTGGCGTCGCGCCACTGGTGTCCGCGCCCGCTTCCGCGGTGTCGTCGGGGAACGTCCAGGTGGTGTTCTGGGCCGACGCAGCACAGAGGCTGTGGGAGAGCTGGTACGCGGGCGGGTGGAACGGTCCCGTCCGGTACGGGACCAGCTAGCCAGGGGGAGGTTTTCCCGGCCGTCGGCGCGACGGCTTCTGCCCGACGGACAGAGTCTGCTTGGCCATCAGCAACCGCGCCGGCGGGACGCGAGGTACATGCGCACCAGGAACGCGGCCTGAGGCGGGCCGATCAGGTAGCCACGGCCGCAGGCGATGTCGAGGACGCGCCTTCCCGGGGATGAAGCGCTGGAGGTACCGGCGGATCTCGGTCCACTATCACCGGTGCGATCGACGCCTGGTGGTCGAGCCCCGCGGGACCCGACCACCAGCAGGGATCAGTCGTACTGACCGATCCACCAAGCGACGACTGCCGAACATCCCAGCGCCACGCCAAGTACGACGAACATTGTGCCATCCCCCCGAACCATCCCCGACGCGGGCTCGCCACCCGCTCACTTCGCCGGCGATCATAACACCGATGTTTCAACTGCGTCACACGCTCTGCACACCGCGGACCACGGCGGGTGGCTGTGCCCGGCGTCCGTCTGCCGGCGACCGTAGTACCCTCTGCCACCCAGGCGCAGCGCGGGCACCGCGTTCCAGGGCGACGTAGCCAAGTGGTACGGCAGAGGTCTGTCGAACTTCCTCGGCGGGGCTGCAAGCCTGATCATCGAGCTGCAGTCCGCCGGAGAGTACTGATCGGACAATGCCGCCGGCCGCTCTTCGCGTGGACCTGTCGCACCAAGTTGCCAGGACGGTGTGAAGTCCTGCAGCGGCCGCAGACCGCCGATTGACCATGGCCGGCGTGTGGCCCACACGGTGTCCCCAAAGCCTTGCCGGCCGGCCGAATCGACGGATTACTAGGCTGGACTTGGAGCGCAGTCGAACCTGAGCTACCGGGTGATGCTGAAGGAGTTGCCGTACCCGCCGTCGTCCAAGCCGTCGGGCTCCTCATTCTTCTCGAGCCGCAGGGTCAGGGAGCGCTCGGTGGGCCCGAAGGGTGCGAGGACGAGGAGAAGTCCACGCCAGCTCTCCTTCTGATCGGGGACCTCCCAGGCGCTCCAAGCGACGACGTCATCTGCGGCGCCGGCGGTGCGGGTCCAGCCCGCGGCGGCGAGCTGGTCGGCGAAGTGGGCCTCCAGCGCCGCGACGGCTTGCTCGGTCTGCACCGTGGTCTCGGACGTCCAGCGTCCCTCGGAGCCACCGCCGGTCTGGCCGGTCAGGGCGACGCCTGCAGGAGGACGGAGCTCCGGCATCAGGTCAGCACCGGGCGGGAGGCCGCGGGGACCTCTGGGCATGCGGCGAGCAAACTCGAAGTCGAGGCGCAAGCGCACATCCGACGGCGGCGCATTCGTGGTGGTGACGCCGACCATGAGGACCGGGAGGTCGGCCCCGTGGCGGTACATCCGAGCCTCTCCCTGCTCGCTGGAGACAAAGCCTCCGCGCATGGGGTTGAAGTCCTCGAAGTGAGCCCAGCCGCCCTTGGTGAGCTCGGTTTCGTACGCGGCCAGGAGCCCCGCTGGGTCGTCCTGGGCGTCGAAGACGGCCTCCAACGACAGCGGCCGTCCGTGGCGCCAGCGCACCAGGCTGCCG
>JALYTM010000236.1 GCA_030854305.1 Candidatus Dormiibacterota bacterium | reverse complement strand
GCCCCGACGAGGCGGTCGCGCTGGCCGGCGCAGCGCGCGCGCAGGGACTTCCGGGTCGCGCCTGCCGGACCGTCGGGGCACGATGACACTCATGGATACTGTCCCGATGACTTCACAGCTGGACGGGACAGTCGCGCTGGTGACCGGCGCGTCGAGCGGCATCGGCGCGGCCACCGCGCTCCTTCTCGCGGCCGAGGGCGCCACCGTGGTGCTCGCAGCACGCCGTCGCGACCGACTCGAGGAGCTGGGCGCGGCGATCGACGCTGCCGGGGGGCGCACGCTGGTCCTGGAGACCGACATCACCGACGAGGAGCAGGCGCGCGGCGCCGTCCGCCGCACCGTCAACGAGCTCAGCCGCCTGGACATCCTCGTCAACAACGCCGGCCAGATGCTCCTCGGCCCCATCGAGGGCGCCGACACCACGCAGTGGCGACGGATGCTCGATCTCAATGTCGCTGCGCTGATGACGTTGACGCACGAGGCGCTGCCCCACCTCCTTGAGGCCGCCGCGCAGGAGCCGCGTGGGGTGTCGGACATCGTCAACATCAGCAGCGTCGCCGGGCGTGTGGCGCGGTCGGGGAGCGGTGCGTACAACGCCAGCAAGTGGGCGGTCAACGCCTTCAGCGAGGCGCTTCGCCAGGAGGTGACCCAGCGCCACGTGCGGGTCGGACTGGTGGAGCCGGGCGCCGTCGACACCGAGCTGGCGTCCCACAACACCGACCCGGCCGTGGTGGCCGCCATGCAGCAGCGGTTCGGGTCCGTGGAGCGGATGACCGCCGCCGACATCGCGCAGGCGATCCTGTTCATGGTGACGCGACCGCGACGGGTCGCGGTCAACGAGATGCTGGTGCGACCGACCGAGCAGGCTCAGTAGTACGGCCCGGGCCGGCTCAGCGCACCGCGACCAGGTCCGGCGTGCTGTCGGGCACCTGTCTGCCTACCGCGTGAAGTCGTTGTGGTAGCGGGCGTCGATCAACGAGAACAACCCGAAGGCAAGGAACCCCAGCCCGACCACGGCGAGCATGACCGCGCCGAACGGCTGACCGGCCAGCGTGTGCAGGCCGGTGTCGAGACCCTTCGACTGCGCCGCGTCCTTGGCGAGCGCGGAGCTGAGCACGAAGCCGCCGAGGATGACGTACACCAGCCCCCGCGCCGCCTGGCCGGCCACACCGAGAACCGTGGCCAGCCGGCGCATGGCCGGACCCATGCTGCCGGTGCCGATCGCGGCCTCGAACTTGCGCGTGACGGCGTAGACGAGCAAACCGATGCCCGCCCCGATGACGGCGATCCCGGCGAGCGCCACCAGCAGGCGTCCTCCGCCGCTCGCCAGCAGACTGGCCGTGAGCGTCTGCTGACGACCCTGCGGTGACGACGTCTGTGACCCGCCCAGGAAACGGACGATGGTCACCAGGAAGCCGGCGTAGACGATCGCGGTGACCCCGGCGACGAGGCGGCGTCCGAGCCGGGCCATCGTGGACTCGCCGGCACGGCTGCTGAGCGTGCGCACCACCATCCATGCGATGTACGCGAGCACGCCGACGCAGAGCAGGATCAGCAGCACTCGGCCGAACGGCTGCGCGGCGATCGCCTCGATGGCACCGCGGCGGTCCAGCTCCTGGTTTCCGCGCCCCAGGAGAACGAGGATGACCAGCACCGCGAGCACCAGGTAGTTCACCGCGCGGCTGAGGATCCCGACGCGCGCGATGGCCACGACACGCTTGTCAGCGAGGGCCCGGCCGGCCGCCGCCCCAGTGCTGCCGGACGCGAACGACGAGCCGGTTGACATGCCGCTCACCCTACATGCTCGGGACCGTCGCCACCAGACGCGCCGAGCCGGCACCACCGTGCCGCCGTACAATCCCGCATCGTGGCAGCGCAGACGCCTCCGGCACCCGCCCCGTCCGCCGCGGCTGCCGTCGCCGCGCCTTCCTCCCCCGACCAGTGCGAGCACCCCGCACCTGTCGTCGGCGTCATGGCTCACGAGTTCTCGCACTACGAGGGCGCCGTCGGTCCCGAAGGCCTGCGTCGAACCACCACGTACTTCGGACCGGTCATCGGCGGACTCCCCATCGACGCGTGGCACTGCGAGACCTGCGGACTCCTGCGCCTCAGCTACCCGGACGGCCGTTCCGAGGAGCGCCGGTTGTACCCCGGCCCCCAGCCGGACCTGCTCGCACTGCCGACCACGCTCGACCCACAGCAGGAGCGGTTCGGGTCCCAGGCGCGCGTATCGGGACTCACCGTGCAGCCTCGCGTGTACGCGCAGCTCGCCGCCCCGTATGCGGGCGCGCCGTTCACACCGCCGTGGCGGCGGGTCACGATCCCGGCGTGGAACTTCCTCACCTGGCTGACGGTGGTGGGCCTGGCCGTGGTCATCGTCGGCCTGTTCACCACCGGCGTACTCGCTGTGTACGACTACCAGACGCCGGAGTCGATCGGCCCGGTCATCAACATCACCGGCTGGACGTTCTTCGCAGTCCTCGTCGCCCAGCTGCTCGGCGCGGCGCAGCGGCACTGGTTCCCGTTCCCGGCCATCGCGGAGCCGGTCTCCACCACGCAGCGGGGCCGGCCGGCCATGGACGGTGCCACCGTGGCCGTGGTCACCCTGCTGACACTCACCATGATCGGGCTCCTTGCCACCGGCATCCTGGCCGTGTACACGTACTCGACCCCGGCAGCCGAGGCGCCGGTGGTGGTGCTGACGGCGATCTGCGGCATCGGGGCAATCGTGATCCTGGTCGCCGGGGCGATCAAGCGCCACGGCAGCAAGCGCTCCTAGCGGATGGCGCTGACTCAGCCGCCCGACCAGGACATCGTCGTGGTCGGGGCCAGCGGCGACCTCAGCTCGCGGAAGCTGCTCCCCGCCCTGTACAACCTCAGCGCCGAAGGTCTGCTGCCACGACGCGGCAACGTCGTGGGCGCCGCGCCGATGCCGTGGAGCACTGACGACTTCATCGCGTTCGCCCGTGACGCCGTGGAGAAGTTCTCGCGCACCAAGCCGGTGGAGCGGAAGCTGGCGGCGTTCACCAGTCGCCTGCGATTCGTCGCGCTCGACCCCGCCTCCAAGCTGACCGACCTGCGCAGTGCTCTGCGACGTCAGCGCCGTCTCGTCTACCTCGCGGTGCCGCCCTCCGCGTTCGAGACGCTGATCACCGAGGTGGGGACGTCGGGCCTCGCCGACGGCACCTCGCTGGTCATCGAGAAGCCGTTCGGCCACGACCTGGCCAGCGCGCGCCACCTCAACGACACCATCCACTCCGTGCTGCCGGAACAGCGTGTGTTCCGCATTGACCACTACCTCGGCAAGGAGACGGTGCAGAACCTGTTGGTGTTCCGCTTCGGCAACTCCATCTTCGAGCGCATCTGGAACCGTGACGCCATCGCCCGCGTCGAGATCACCGTCGCCGAGTCACTCGGCGTCGAGCAACGCGGCGCCTTCTACGAGCAGACCGGCGCCATCCGCGACATCGTGCAGAACCACGTCTTTCAGGTGGTGGCGGTGACCGCGATGGAGCCACCCGTGTCGCTCGACGCCGAGGCCATCCGCAACGAGAAGGTCAAGGTGCTGCGCGCGCTGCAGCCGGTCAACCCGGCTGATGT
>JALYTM010000235.1 GCA_030854305.1 Candidatus Dormiibacterota bacterium | reverse complement strand
CGCGAAGCTCGTGCACCGGGTTGCTGAGTCGCGTCGACGGGATCAGCGCGCCGCCGCCGATGACCAGGAGCAGGGCCATGGCCGCGTTGAAGTCGTAGTTGATGAATGCCTGCTTGGCGAAGAACAACGCCACCACCAGCATGCCGGCGCCGGCCAGGAGCAGGTCGCCGTAGTCGCGTGGTCGCGGAACCGTGAACACCACCACGGTCGCAACCGTCGCGACCAGCAGGGGAGAGAGCGACACCAAGCCGTGCCCGAGAACTGTCGAGAGGCCGTTGAGGTTGGTGGAGTCGCGCCGCGTGGGCAGGTCACCGTAGATCGAGACGGTGTCGTAGACGAACTGCGGCAGCCCGGTCCACAACGCGAACGGGGCGACGATCACCAGCGCGCCGCAGGCGGCGCGGACCAGCTCGCGCCACGACGACCGCACCCAGAAGATGAGCGGGACCAGCAGCGGCAGCATGGTGGGCTTGCACGCCAGCGCCACCGCCAGGCACACCATCGCCCAGCCGCGGTGACGGTCGCGCAGCACCAGCCACCACGCGAAGGCGGCAAAGGAGTACACGTCGGTCCAGCTGCTGAGGATCATCAGGAGCAGGAAGGGAGACGACGCCCACAAGGCGGCCAGGGTGGGACCGAACCCCCGCCCCGGCCAGGCCCGGCGCAGCCACACCAGCGCCGCCGCCAGGATCGCGATGTTGAGCGCCACCAGCGTCAGGCGCACATCGCCGATCAGGCGCGCTGGGACGCTGAGCAGTACCACGGCGGGGCCGTAGCTGAACGACGCCGACCCGTAGATGGGATGGTTGAGCGGACTGTCGAGGTAGATGGCGTACACGGGCGCGTACGGGTTCTGGCCGTGGATGAGTGCCTGGGTCGACCCCTGCACCTCCTGGAAGACATCGATGTGCGCGTAGCCCCACGTCCACGCGCTGACCAGCGTGGCGGCCACGATCGCGCCGCCCAGGACGGCCGCTGCCCACGCCATCCACCCGCGCGGCAGCAGCGGGACCGCGGCCAGCACCACCGCTGCGACGTCCAGCCAGTGCGGATGACCGGTGAGCGAGGGCACCAGCAGCATCGGCGCCGCGATCCCGACCGAGCAGATGATCGGACGCGGCAGCGCCGGGCGCCGTCCGATCGCGACCAGGCAGAGGACGCCGGCCACCACCACCATGGCGAACCCGGGGATGAAGACCGCGGTCCAGGCGGCATGGGCCCCGCCGCCGGCACCGCGACGTGCCCACAGGTTGCCGGCACCGAGAAGGCCGAGCGCGAGGACGGCGATGTCGGCGCGGCTCAGCCTGTTCACGACATCACGCGCGCCGGCGCGTCGAGTCGACGGGGCGGACGCGAGCATCGCCGCACAGTACTGAACTCGCCGCGCACGCCGATGCGAGCGGGGAGCGGCGTGCAACAGGTACTGCGAGCCGACGCCAAGCGCGTCGGGAGGCGGCATCGGCGCCGACTCAGCGGGCCAGGGACACCTCGCGCCGGCGGCGCTGGAGGTGGGCGCGCTCGGCGTCGTTCTGCACCAGGGCCAGCGCGCGGTCGTATGCGAGCAGGACGTCGTCCACGCGCTGCAGCCGCGCGAGCAGCTCAGCGCGGGTGGCGTGGAGCAGGTGGTAGCCGTCGAGCGCTTCGGCGACGTCGTCGGCGAGTGACAGCCCCGCCGCCACATCCCCGGCCTCCGCGATTGCGACCGCGTGGTTCAGGGCTGTGATCGGCGACGGCGCCAGCTCGCGCAGGGTGGCGTACAGCGCGGAGATCTGTGCCCAGTCGGTGGCCTCGGCGGTCCGCGCCTCGGCGTGCACCGCCGCGATCGCCGCCTCGACCTGGTAGCGGCCGGGGCGGTGGCGCGCGAGCGCCTCGTCGACGACTGCCAGGCCCTCGTCGATGGCGGCGCGATCCCAGCGCGAGCGGTCCTGGACGCCGAGCAGGCGGAGCTGGCCGTCGGCGGACTGGCGCTCGGCGCGACGGCTGTGGGTGAGCAGCAGCACCGCCAGCAGACCCGACGCCTCGGGCTCGTCGGGCATCAGCCGCACCACCAGCCGGGCCAGCCGGATCGCCTCCTCACACAGTGAGTCGCGCACCGCGTCGGCGCCGGCGGTGGCCAGGTATCCCTCGTTGAAGATGAGGTAGATCACCGACAGCACCGAGGGCAGCCGCTCGGCGAGCAGCGGCCGGGGTGGCACGCGGATGGGGATGCGGGCGGCGCGGATCTTGTGCTTGGCGCGGACCAGGCGCTGGGCCATCGTCGACTCCTGGACCAGGAAGGCGCGCGCGATCTCGGGAGTGGTGAGGCCGCCGATCAGGCGCAGCGTCAGCGCCACCCGGGCCTCGGGCGCGAGCGCGGGATGGCAGCAGGTGAAGAGCAGTGCGAGGCGGTCGTCGCCGACCGTGGTGGAGTCGATCGACGACGGCGGGTCGTTCTCATCGTCGATGTGCAGGCGCAGCGCCGCCTCGCGGGCGGTGGCCCGGGTGCGTTCGCGACGGAGATGGTCGAGCGCCTTGTTGCGCGCGGTGGTCATCAGCCAGGCGCCGGGGCGGTCGGGGGTGCCGTCACGGGGCCATCGCTCCAGCGCGGAGGCGAGCGCCTCCTGGACGGCGTCCTCGGCGAGGTCGATGTCGCCGAGCAGGCGGGTCAGGGTGGCGACGATGCGACCGGCCTCCTCACGGAAGACGCCGACCAGCGCGGCCTCCGCGTCGGCCGGGACGGTGCCGTGCGGAGGGTCAGTGCTCGACAAGCGGGCGGATCTCCAGGGAGCCGCCGTCGTGGAGCGGGACGCCGCGGCCGATCTCGATGGCCTCGTCGAGATCGGCGCAGTCGATGACGTAGTAGCCGCCCAGCTGCTCCTTGGTCTCGGCGTGGGGGCCGTCGGTGACGATGGTCTCGGCGCCGCGGCGGCGCAGCGTGGTGGCGGTGGTGACGTCGCCCAGCTCGGCGCCGTCGACCAGCTTGCCGCGCGCCCCGGCGGCCTCCGCGAATACCATGTGGCGCTCGAGTATGTCCGCCTCGGTGGCGGCGGCGGCGGGGGCGTGGATGAGGAGGATGTACTTCACGAGGGGTGCCTCTTGGTGTGATGGTTGTGGGGATGGTAGAGCGGCCACCGGCCGGCCTCGCGCGCTTGGAGGCCGGCCGGTGTGGATGCGGGTGGGCTACATCACCCAGATGGGCCGGACCTCCACCGCGCCGGTGGCGCTGGCGGGGATCCTGGCTGCCCAGGCCGCGGCGTCGGCGTCGTCCTTGCAGTCGAGCGAGTAGAACCCGACCAGCTGTTCGGGGCCAGCGGAGAAGGGGCCGGTGCCGGCGTCGGTGGAGCCGTTACGGACGCGTACCGTCTGCCCGCCGGTCGACGGCAGCAGCGCTTCGCCGCCCTGGAGCACGCCGGCGCTGCCGGCCTGCTCGGAGAAGGTGTTGTACGCGCCCATGACCGCGTCGCTCTCGGGGGTGCCGGGCTTGGGCGCCTTGCTCTCGTCCTGCCAGAGTAGGAACAGGTACTTCACGATGGTCCTCCGGTCGTGGTGGTGAGCCGCGTGGTTGCGGCCTGTCACCTGTACGACGCACGGCAGGGGCGGAAATCGACAGCGGCGCGACCCGCCGGGGCGCAGCGCCTCTGACTCAGCTGCGCGCGGGCTGCTCCACGC
>JALYTM010000234.1 GCA_030854305.1 Candidatus Dormiibacterota bacterium | reverse complement strand
GACCAGGTGCGACCAGCCTCGCAGGCGGGGGCGCGCGCTGGGCGCCGACGGCAGCAGCGCCGCCGGTCCGTGTGGCGAGGGTGTGGTCACGGCCGGAGTCCTACCACCGTGCCGCCGTCATCGTCCCGTCCCGAGGCCGTCACGCCGGCGCCCTTGACGAATCGACCAAGGTCACGGTAGGGTGCTGGCGACATGACCAAGGCACTCGGACTTCTCGCCGTACTGCTCAGCCTCCTCCTGATTAGGAGCGGGGCTTCGAGGTTCCGGGCCAGGCGCGTGTCCAACTGAGACACAGACCACAACCAGGATCACCGAGAAGGGCCCCCTCCAACGAGGGGGCCCTTCTTTTTTTCACCGACAACACCAGGAGGCAGGACAGACAGTGGACGACAAGCAGCACCGGGCGACAACCGGCAACCGCATCGAGGCCCGAAGCTGGCCGGCGTCGCCTGCCGTGGAGAGGCGCGACGCCGACCCCAACCACGGCCACGGCGGCCAGGGCGGAGGGGCCACTCACGGCAGCCCGGAGGTTCTCGAATCGGTCAGCGAGGCCATTCAGCGAACCTACCGGTGATCGAGGCACAGCCGACCCCCGACCAGGCGGGGCGCGAGATGACCGGTGCCGAGATCCTGCTCGAGTGCCTGATCGCCGAGGGCGTCACCACCATCTTCGGGTACCCCGGCGGCGCCAACCTGCCCCTGTACCAACACCTGCCCGACTACCCGCAACTGCACCACGTCCTGGTGCGGCACGAGCAGGGCGGAGCGCACGCCGCCGACGGCTACGCCCGCAGCAGGCCGGGCGCGGTGGGCGTGGTCTTCGCGACCAGCGGCCCCGGTGCGCTCAACATGGTCACCGGTCTCGCCACCGCCTACGCCGACTCGGTCCCCGTCGTGGCCATCACCGGTCAGGTGGCGGTGTCGGCGGTGGGAACCGACGCCTTCCAGGAGTCCGACGTCATCGGCTCGACGATGTCGGTCACCAAGCACAGCTACCTGGTCACCCGCATCGAGGACATCGCCCCGACCATCCACGAGGCGTTCCACGTGGCCCGCTCCGGCCGCCCCGGCCCGGTACTGGTCGACCTCCCCAAGGACCTGCAGCAGGCTTTTGCCGAGCTCCGCATCGACACCGAGCCGGTGCGAATGCGGTCCTTCCCACCGCCTCCGCTCGCCGACGCCATGAAGCTGCGGCGCATCGCCCAGCTGATCGACGAGGCCAAGCGCCCGGTGATGCTCATCGGCCGGGGAGTGATCATCTCCCGGGCGGAGCGTGCCGTGGCCGAGCTGGCGGAGCGCGCCAACATCCCGGTCGGCTGGACGCTGCTGGGCACCGGGGCGTTCCCCGTGCGCCATCCGTTGGCTCTCCAGATGGTGGGGTTCATGGGCGCGGGCTTCACCAACCGTGCGGTCTGCGATGCCGACCTGCTGATCATGGTCGGGATGCGTTGCGACGACCGGGTGACCACGCGGCTCGACTCGTTCGCACCCCGCGTCGAGCACATCGTCCACATCGACATCGATCCTGCCGAGATCGGCAAGAACGTCGTGCCCCATGTGTCGGTGGTGGCCGACGCCAAGAGCGCGCTGACTTCGCTGCTGCCCCTGGTGACGCCCAAGCGCGAGCACGAGTGGCTCACCACCATCGACCAGTGGAAGGAGGAGCACCCGATCCGGTTCGTCTCCAACAACGGCCTGTTGCAGCCCCAGGAGGTGCTCATCGAGATGTATGCGCGGTGCCATGACGAGGCGATCGTGCTCGCCGACGTCGGGCTCAACCAGATCTGGGCCGCGCTCTGGTTCGACTACGCCAAGCCGGGGCTGTTCCTCAACTCCGGTGGCACCGGGACCATGGGGTTCGCATTCCCGGCATCGATGGGCGCGAAGCTCAGCAACCCGGACAAGACCGTGTTCTGCGTCAGCGGCGAGGGTGGTTTCGTCATGAACATGCAGGAGATGGCGACGATGGTCGAGCAGAACATCGACGTCAACATCCTGGTGCTCAACAACGCGTCACTGGGCATGGTCCGTCAGTTCCAGGACGACTTCTACGGCGGGATCCGCTCGCAGGTCGACCTCACGTTCACACCGGACTTCGTCAAGCTCGGCGAGGCGTTCGGCATGAAGGCGATGACCACCAACCGCCGCGAGGACGTCGGGGCCATGCTCGACGAGGCGATCGCGCACCGCGGCCCGGTGCTGATGAACTTCGACATCGACAGGGACGCGAATGTCTATCCGATCGTGCCCCTCGGCAAGGGCATGCTCGACTTCGTCGAGGCGTCATGAGCCAGTCGCGGCTGCTCTCCGTCCTGGTCGAGAACAAGCCCGGCGTCCTCAACAGGGTGGCGTCCGCCGTGCGCCGCCGTGGCTTCAACATCGACTCGCTGTCGGTCGGGCCCACCGAGGACCCGTCTGTCTCGCGCATGACCATCACCGTGCATGTCGGCCGTCAGCAGGCCGAGCAGGCCACCAAGCAGCTTGCCAAGCTGATCGACGTGATCACCATCGACGACGTCACCGGTCAGCGGGTTGTCGCCCACGAGATCCTGCTGATCCGGCTTCACGCCCCGCTCCTGCAGCGTCGCGACGTGCTCGACATCGTCGAGATCTACCGCGGCCGGGTGGTGGACATTGCCTCCGAGTCGCTCATCGTCGAGGTGACCGGCTCCACCGAGAAGATCGACAACTTCATCGACCTGATGCGCCCGTTCGGCATCAAGGAGCTGGGCCGCAGCGGCGCCGTGGCGCTGGTCCGCGGCGACGACGCCCGCCTTCGCCTGGTTGACTTCGAGCCCGCCGTCGACCAGCCCGTGCCGACCCCGACCGCCGGTGAAAACGCCGGGTCCGTCGACATGACGGGCAACGTCTAGCACCAATGAGGACACACAGATGACCGCCCGGATGTACTACGACAGCGACACCGACCCACAGGCGCTGCAGGGCGCCCGCATCGCCGTGATCGGGTACGGCTCGCAGGGTCATGCGCACGCGCTCAACCTCCGTGACTCGGGCTATGACGTGCGCGTCGGCCTGCAGCCGGACTCCCACAGCCGCGCCGCCGCCGAGGCCGAGAACCTCCGCGTCCTCACCCCCGCAGAGGCCACCGCCGAGGCCACCGTGGTGATGGTGCTGGCGCCGGACACTGCCCAGAAGGTGCTCTACGAGACGGAGATCCGCGACAACCTCCGCCCCGGGGACCTGCTCCTGTTCGCGCACGGTTTCACCATCCGCTACGGACAAATCACGCCGCCGTCGGGGGTGGACGTCGCCATGGTGGCGCCGAAGGGACCGGGGCACCTGGTGCGGCGGACGTTCACCGAGGGCGCCGGCGTCCCCTGCCTGGTGGCGGTGGAGCAGGATGCCACCGGCGCCGCCTGGACGCGAACCCTGGCCTACGCCGCCGGCATCGGCGGCACCCGCGCCGGTTGCCTGCGCACCACGTTCGCGGAGGAGACCGAGACCGACCTCTTCGGTGAGCAGGCGGTGCTCTGCGGCGGAATCTCCAGCCTGGTCAAGGCCGGGTTCGACACCCTGACCGAGGCGGGGTACCAGCCCGAGCTTGCCTACTTCGAGGTGATGCACGAGCTCAAGCTGATCGTCGACCTGATGTACCAGGGTGGCCTGTCGTACATGCGCTACTCGGTCAGCGACACG
>JALYTM010000233.1 GCA_030854305.1 Candidatus Dormiibacterota bacterium | reverse complement strand
ACGGAGCGCAGCGCCTCGTCGGCTCGCGTCCGCCGGGCAGCGAGCGGAACGCGGGAGAGGCTCAGCGCGAGCATGACGTTCTCGCGGGCGGTGAGGACGTCGACGAGGCCGAAGTGCTGAAACACGAAGCCCACCACGGTGCGGCGGTAGGCAGCCATTGACCTGCCGTGGAGACGGCGCAGGTCGTTGTCTCCGACGGTGAGGGTGCCCCCACGCGGTTGCTCGAGGCCGCCCAGCAGGCTTAGCAGGGTGCTCTTGCCGGCACCGGACGGCCCCTGCAGCGCCACGTGGCTGCCGGCGGCGATGTCCAGGTCGACGCCCCGGAGAACCTGCACCCCCCCGCTGCCGCCGCCGTAGCTGTGCACCAGCGACCGCGCCAGGACGGCAACGCCGCCGATGGCCGGCGGCGCGGGGGGTGGCTGCAGGACCTGCGTCACCGTTTCAATGAGAGCGCACCCGGGCGTCTGAACGGCCTCTGGCGGCGCATCCCGTGGGTCGACGGGCGAATTCCCGTGTGCGCGGGGCCTGGGGAGGCGTCAGGTTGGGGCCGGGGCTTCTTCCTCGAGCCGGTCGAGCCGGTACCCGACACCGAACACCGTGGTGATCCGGAATGGAAGCGTGTCGAAGCCCTCGAACTTCTCGCGGATCCACCGGATGTGCACGTCCACGGTCTTGTGGTCCCCGAAGAACTTGCTCCCCCACACGCGGTGGATGATGGTCGAGCGCGACAGCACGCGTCCGGCGTTGGCCAGCAGCATCGAGAGCAGGTCGAACTCCTTGGGCGACAAGTGCACGTCGTCACCGCCGACACGCACGGTCCGGGCGGCGCGGTCAAGGCGGAAGCCGCCGAAATCCTCCACCTCACCGGGACGATGTGGCTGATTTCCCGTGAGCTCGGACCGTCGCAGCATGGCCGCGACGCGCGCCAGCAGCTCGTTGAGCGAGGAGCTCAGCGCGCTCGAAGGCGACCAGCGGGAGATGCCTCGGGAGGCGGTCCCGATGACCGACCTGCTGGGAGCGGTGGACCGCCTCCGTCCGCTCATCGACGACAAGAGCATCGCGCTGGTGTTCGACGTTCCGGACGACCTGCCGGCGATCGCCGGTGATGTCGCGCACCTGCAACACGTGGTGCGCAACCTGGTGCACAACGCGGTCAAGTTCACGCCGGCGCGGGGAACCATCACCCTCTCGGCAACCGCGGCACCGAACGCGGTGGTGCTGCGATGTACCGACACGGGCGCGGGAATCCGCTCCGACGAGCTGCCCCGGATCTTCGAGCGATTCTGGAAGGCGGACAGCTCCCGCCGCCGCGACGGGGAGGGTTCGGGCCTCGGACTTGCCATCGTGCGCCACGTCGTTGCCGCCCACAACGGCAGCATCGCGGTGGCCTCGGAGCTGGGCAGGGGCACGACCTTCACCGTCACCCTGCCGGCGTGGCCGGCGGCGAACCCCGCAGCGGCGGGCGCACGAACCGAAGCGACCCGCGCCTGACCGTGCGCCGAAGCGCTCAGCCCACCGGCATCGAGCGCGCCGCATCGAGCCAGGGAGGCAGCGGGGCAGCGTCGAGGAGGTGCGCCGCGACGAGCCTGGTTGCGTGCATCGCGAAGCCCATGCCGTGACCGGTGTATCCGCCGCAGACGACGACCGACCGTGCGCCGGCCGTCCGGCCGACGAGCGGAAGCCCGTCGCTGCTGAAACCCATGGTGCCGCACCATCGCGTGGCCACCTCCCCGGGTGCGCCGAGGTCACGGAGCTGCCTCTCCAGGTGGCCCTGCACGAGGTCCGTCGGGGTGAGGTCGTAGCCCACCTCCTCGGCGATCGCCTTGTGACGGAAGCCGCCCACCAGGAGCGTGCCGTCCGCCAGCCTGCGCCAGTAGCGGTGCCCCCGTTCCGCGTACGCCGGGCAGGGCACGTCGGCACTGCCACCATCGGCGGCCAGCATCTGAGCGCGCACCGGGCGGATGTCGACGGTGGGCAGCAACTGCGCCGTCCACGCGTTGGTGGCGAGCACCACCGTCGACGCTTCGATGGCGGAGCCGTCCGCGGTATGGACCGTCGCCGCCCCATCGCCGTCGTCGACTGCCGCCACCGCAGTGCACTCGTGGATGCGCGATGCGTTGGGCTCGGCGATGGTCCGCACCAGCTGCAGAGGGTCGACCTCGCCGTCGGCATCGCTGGCGAGCACCCGCCGCGCATGCGCCGGCGCCGTCGAGAGGGGCCGACCGTCGAACCCGTCCTCGGCCAGCAGCTCCGCCGACTCGTCCAGGGCGGCCGCCTCCTCCTCGTCCACCGCCACCGTCCAGCTGCCGCCGCGACGGTAGCCACACCGTGAGATCCCCTCACCGGCAGCGACCAACGCGTGGTTCTCGAGCGTGAACGCCCACACCTCGGCCGCCACCCGGCGGCCGTACCGGGCCACCGCCGACGCGTAGTTCTCGGCGACGCCGGCCAGCAGGAACCCGGCGTTCCGACCGCTGGCTCCCGACCCCACCCGGTCGCGCTCCAGGACCACGGCGTCGATGTCGCGCGCTCGCAGCCACTGCAGCAGCGTGACGCCGGTGATGCCCGCGCCGACGATGACCACCTCGGCGCGTCGCGGCAGCGCGCCGGCCGTGGCCAGGGGACGTGGCATTCCCCACACCGGGGTGAACGCCGACGCGCCGGGATCGTCGGCGTCACCCACGGTGGTCATTCGTCCAGCGTGTCGGGGACGTCGTACCCGAGCGCACGCAAGGCGCGGACGTACTTGGCGGTCCTGTCGAGGACAGCCCCGGCGTCGGTCAGTGCCTGCACCACAACACCGGCGAGATCCGTTGACGGCTGCTCGTACTCCACCTCGACAGCGGTGAAGCGGTCCACGATGGTAGGCCCCGACTCGACGGTGACGCGGTCGTGGACCAGCTCCACGGACTCGCGGCCACGGTCGACCAGGATGGTGTGCCGTTCGGTCACCACCACGGCGATCGGTCGCAACCGGCCGACGTCGACATGCGGAGCCACCGCCTCCTGCAGCTCGGCCGGAATCGCCGCGTCCGGCGCTTCCACTTCGCGCTCTTCGCGCACCACGCTGTCTCCCTCGTGGCGCGAGCGGCCCTTGTACGTCCACGTGCCGTTGCGGTGGCGCAGTCCGACGCCCGCGTGGGCAAGCGCCAGGTCGTCGGTGTCCAGGTACACCGCGCGCAGTGTGTCGGTGCCTCGATCGTCCAGCGTCACACCCGGCAGCGTGTCAAGCGGCGGCAGCGTGAAGTCGGCGTCGACGGTGAGCTTGACTTCACGCTCCTCGGGCACGCCGGCACCGGTCATCGGTCGGCGCCGATGAACTCGCTGAAGCCCGGCCAGGCGTCGACCATCCGCTCGAGCAACGCGGGGGGCACGGGCAGATAGGTACCACTCGCCTCCGCGACCACGCCCCCATCGGCGGCGGTCATCCGGCTCTCCGCCTGCATCACTCGACGCGTGAACCTGGTCACCCAGGCTTCGGCGCGGACCGGCTGGCCCAGCGACGCGCCCTGGCGGTAGCGCACCTCCAGTCGCCCGGTCACCACCCACCGTCGCTGCAGCACCGAGCACCGGCCCATGACATCGTCGAGCACGGCGGAGACGAGTCCGCCGTGGGCGACGCCGGGAAAGCCCACGTGGTCCTGCGACGGCGTCCACGTGGTCACGACGTGGT
>JALYTM010000232.1 GCA_030854305.1 Candidatus Dormiibacterota bacterium | reverse complement strand
GATCATGGCCGACAACCACCTCGCCGGTCGCACCATCAACCCCGGCCAGGTCCTCGAACTGCCGGCACCCTGAGCGGTCGTGGCGCCGGTGCCGGCTCGGGTACGGTGCGCCCGGCATTGAGGTCGGTCAGCCACGGGACAGACCCGGAAGGCAGTGGACTGGGAGTGTTGGAGGTCGGGCGCCGGCCACCGCCGCCGCCACCACCACCGTCGTCGTCGTCGCCGTCGGACGTGGGCTCGTTGAGCATCCGCAGGAAGACCACGCTGAACGCCGTGAAGAGCGCGATCTTGCTCACCAGCGCGATGCACGCGCCGGCGATCTGCTGGTCGGTCAGCACACCCAGGCCGAATAGGCGCGGCGCCTGGCCGTACAGCGCGTAGAGCGGATGCCGGACCAGCGCCACCGTGATGCCGGCGAAGGTCTGGGGGATCGTGGCCACCAGGATGTAGCCCAGGGTGCCCCACCTGCTGAGCACCCGGCGGTCGCCGAGCGGCACCACGATCGGCCACCAGAACATCACCGACGCCAGCAGAAGGCTCACCTGCTGCGCCGCGTACACCTCCGGTGACTGCAGTGCGAGGTCGTATGCCGGCCCACTGTGCCACGCGAAGAACGCGAGGTTGACGGCGACCATGCCGGCCACGGGATGGACGCACAGCCGCAGCAGGCGGGCTGCGGTACGAGGCAGCCGGATCGAGCACCGCTCCGGCAACCCCAGCAGGAACAGCGGCGGGATCACCCCCATGACCAGGGTGATCTGGAGAAGGTGACCGGACAGGAGGTAGTGCGACGCGACAGTCTGCAGGGGTGACACCCAGCAGGCGACGAGCAGGACCGCGGCGGTGGTCGTGGCCGCCGGCCGCCAACGCGACGTCGGACCCTCGGAGCGGTATCCGATGAACGCCGCCAGGGTGATCGCCGTAACGGCCGCACCGATCAGTACAGGGTCGAACGGCACGGTCCAGGGCGAGGGCATTGGCCACACCGTAGCGCAGCAGCCCCCCAGAAGCCACAAGGAAAAGGCGCTCGCAGGGCCCGGTCGCTGCGAAGACATGAGCAGAAGGCGTACAAAAGGTCACGATGTCGACGAACCCGTACCAGTTTTCCATCCGGACGACCCGTCCCGCGGGGGACGTTTTGGAGGATGTGGCGGCTCGTCCACTGCCCGGGATCGCGGTCTCGGAGCGTGGCGAGCACTACCTGGTGCTCTGTCCGCGCCGCCGTTATCGCTACGGCTCGGACATTGCGGTGGGGATCGCGGTGGCGATCGTGCTGCTGGTCCTGGTGGCCGTCGCCCTCAGCCCCATCTTTGTCGTCCTCCTGCCGCTGGCGGTGCTGCCGGCGGTGCCGTTGCTTCTCGACCATCGTCCTGACCTGGCGGTCAGCGCGATCGCCGACGACGACGGCGCCACCCGGGTGACCGTGCACGGGGAGGCGAGCGAAGAGCTGGCCGCCGCTGTCGACGCCTACCTCGGGGCGCTTCCCGAACCGCTGGTGCCACACGAAGCAGAGGCTGGCGCCCAGATCGCGTCGACGGGGTAGCCGCGCAGCGTCAGCGCAGGACGCGGATGACGGCGGTGACCACACCTTCCAGCGTGACGTCGCGGGGGTACATCGGCTCGAGCGCCGAGTTCTCGGGCTGGAGGCGGATCCTTCCGTTCTCGCGGAAGAACCGCTTGACGGTGACCTCACCTTCGCCGGTCACCTCGTTCTCGATGCGCGCAACCACGATGGTGCCGTTGGCCGCGTCCTGACGGGGTCGAACCAGGACGATGTCTCCATCGTGGATGCCGGCCTCGATCATGCTGTCGCCGTGCACCGTGAGCGCGTACGCGTCGTCGCCACCGGAGATCTCGGGGCCGACGCTGACGTGGTCCTCGATGTTCTCGGCGGCAAGCATCGGAGTGCCAGCCGCGACCCGGCCGACGAGCGGCAGACGGAGCACGTTGCCGAAGCTGACCTGGCTCGACGCCGTCTCAGCCCCGACCACCTCCACCGTGCGCGACTTGGTGGGGTCGCGGCGGATCAGGCCTTTGGTCTCCAGGGCGTTGAGATGGTTCTGAACGGTCGACGAGGAGCTGAGCCCCACCGCTTGGCCGATCTCCCGCACCGTCGGCGGATAGGAATGGTTCTGCGAGTGGGTGCGAAGGAACTCGAGGATCTGGCGCTGACGCCCCTCGACCGGCTCTGTCATGTCGTCCTCCAAAGCCATCGTTGGCGGCAGCAATGTAGCACGGATCCGTCGACAGCGCAAACGGATGTTCCCATTGGTCTCGTCTCCGCTCCGTGACCGGCCGTGCCACCGTCATCACTGGAGAGTGACGACCGCGGTCCTAGGATCTCCCCGTGGGTACATCTCAGAACCAGCCGATGAGGCGTAGCGAGGCATGACCGCGATCTCGGAGCCATTGGCAATCGCCGCCGAACAGTCGATGGGCCCGGGCGCCATCGACCTGCCCTGTTGCGTGCCCGGCTGCGGCAAGGCACCGAGCGAGCGGTGTGGGTACGTCGACGCCAAAGGGCGGTCCTGTCTCACGTGCTGGTGCGCGGTCCACGGCGAGGCGATCGGCGGTTTGCGCTACTGCCGCCGCCACGCCGGGATCATGTCGGCTCTGGGCAGCAAGGCGAACAACCCCCGCGCTCTTCCCGACATCGGTAATCGTGGACCTTCGCTGGTGCACTGGGTGTACCGCGATCTCAACTCGGCGATCGTCCGCCTGCTCGAGAAGTTCGCCGGCCCCGAGGAGCACCTCCTTCGCGACAGCGAGGTGGTCGTCGCCCGCGATGCCGACGGCGGCCGCCGCTGGGAGATGAGCTGGAAGCTCGCCTCCCCGGCCAAGGTCCGGATTCGGATCACGCTCTTCGTCGCCGAGGAGAACGACTCCGTCATCAACGTGCGGGTGGGCGACGAGGTGGTCGCCAGTGGCATCCCGCCATGGATCCAGGCGCGGCGCCAGGGTGTCCAGCTGACCGACGACGTCGACATCGCCCAGAGACGCGACTTCTACGGCTTCCTCGAGAACTTCCTGGCCGAGTCGCTCAGCAGCTGAGGCCGGGTTCCACGACGGCGGCGCGCATCGCCGCCGCGACCAGGTCGGCCGTGGTCGAGCTCCCGTCACGGAGGAGCCGGGCAACCGCCGGCTCGTGACGGAACCAGGTTCGTTGCGCCTTCGCGTAGCGGGTCGTGCGCCTGCGCGTCGACGCCCGCGCGGCGTCCAGGTCGATGCTACCGGCGACCACGTCGACCGCCTCCCCGTACCCGATCCCGGCGCGGCGGAGCGCCTCCGGGGAGGTGCCGCGATCCAGCTCGTCGCGCACCTCGCGCAGGATGTCTCCCCGGTCGAACATGGCCGCGATTCGGTCGTCGATGACGCGCTCCTGCTGCTCGCGCGCGGCGTCGAGGACCACCAGCGCGACGGCGCGGCCACCTTCCCGGCCGCGGGCCTGGGCCAGCGACGTCGCGCCTCCCCGCAGTACCTCCAGCGCGCGCACCACCCGTCGCGGGTTGGCCTGGTCGATCGCGGCGGCGCCGTGAGGGTCGCGGGAAAGCAGCTCCGCCAGCAGGCGCTCGCGTCCCTCATCCGTCGAGGCGAGGCGATCGAGCTCGGCGCGCTGCCCGGGGTCGGGTTCGGCACCGCCGAACGTCCACCCCTGACGCAGGGCGCGGATGTACTGCCCGGTGCCACCGACCACCACCGCGGCGACCCCGCGCCGGTCCAGGTCGGCGAGCAC
>JALYTM010000231.1 GCA_030854305.1 Candidatus Dormiibacterota bacterium | reverse complement strand
CATCCGGCGCACCGCCGCCGAGTCGGGAGCTGCGCGCCGGCGACGCGCGCTGGGTCAGCGCCATCAGGTGGTGTGGGAGAGCGTGGAGCACGGCACCGCCACCGGACTCACCGCGACCTACCTCGAGGTGTGCGCCGAGGCATCGGCGAAAACCCGGCCCAGTCACATCGGGGAGGTGCGGATCGACGCCGTCGACGGCGAGCGTCTGCGCGCTACCCTGCTCGACTCATGACCGACTGCCTGTTCTGTTCCATCGCCGCGGGTGACATCCCGGCAACCATGGTTCATGACGGCGCCGAGGTGCTCGCCTTCCGCGACATCAACCCGCAGGCACCCGTGCACATCCTGGTCATCCCCCGCGTGCACCTCGCATCCGCCGCCGACCTGACGCCCGCGCACGACGGCCTCTGGGCGCAGATGCTCCGCGTGACGCAGTCGCTGGCGGAAAGCGAGGGGATCGCCCGGGAAGGCTTCCGCGTGGTGACCAACGTGGGCCACAACGGCGGTCAGACAGTAAACCACCTGCACCTCCACCTGCTCGGCGGCCGCGCCATGGGCTGGCCGCCGGGGTAGACGGCGACGCCCACCGCGGTGCGGCGTCAGCCCCGGAAGGCGTCGCGGAGCGAGTCGAAGAAACCCTTCTTGACCTCGGCCGGCTGCCCGTCGCGTTGGCCCAGCTGCTCGTACAGCACGCGGTCAGCGGCGTTGACGTGGGTGGGAATGGCGACGTGGACGACACAGAGCTGGTCGCCGCGGCGTCCGCTGCGCACATGGGGAACCCCCATGCCGGAGATCTTCAGCACCCGTCCGTGCTGGGTGCCGGCGGGCAGGTCGACCTGGTGCTCGCTGTTGACGGTGGGGACGGTGATGCGGTCTCCGAGCACGGCCTGCGGCACGGTCACCGCCAGCTCGTAGATGAGATCCTGTCCGCGACGCACCAGGTGCGCATGCGGTGTGATCCGGAAGCCCACGTAGAGGTCGCCGCGGTGTCCTCCACGCGGCCCGGCCTCGCCCTGGCCCTGGTAACGGAGGGTGACGTCCTCGTCGACGCCGGGGGGGATGGTGATGTCGAGGTGCTGGCGCTCGTCGACACGTCCCTGGCCCCGGCAGGTGGGGCAGGGCTGGTCGATGATGCGGCCCTCGCCACGGCAGCGGGGGCAGGCGGCGACGTTGACCATCTGGCCGAAGATGCTCTGCACCGCGCGGCGCACCTGGCCGGAGCCCTTGCAGTCGGTACAGGTGGTCGCGGTGGTCCCCGGTGCCGCCCCGCTGCCCGCGCAGTCCGGGCATGTCCCCTTGCGCGGCACCTCCACGGTGCGGGTGGCGCCGAACACCGACTCCTCGAAGCTGATGTCGACGTTCATGCGCAGGTCGGCACCCGGCTGCGGGCCGGCCTGGCGGCGCCGGCCCCCGCCGCCGCCGAAGAACATGTCGAAGAGGTCGAACGCGGAGTCGAAGGAGAAGCTGCCGAGGTCAGGCATGCTGTCGCCGGCGTGCCCGAACGAGTCGTAGCGCTGCCGCTTCTGCGGGTCGCTCAGCACCGAGTAGGCCTCGCCGACCTCCTTGAACTTCTCCTCGGCGCCCTTGTCTCCCTGGTTGCGGTCAGGGTGGTACTGCATCGCCAGTCGCCGGTACGCCTTCTTCAGGTCCTCTGCCGAGGCGTTGCGCTCGACCATGAGCACCTGGTAGTAGTCCCGCTTGGCCGTCGCCATCAGGCGCCCGCCCGCGGATGGGCGACGCGGACCAGTGCGGGCCGGAGCACGCGGTCGTGGAGGCGGTAGCCGCTCTGCAGCTCATCGGACACCGTGTCGACGGCCACGTCATCGGCCTCCTCGCCGCCGATCGCCTCGTGGAGGGACGGGTCGAACGGCTGGCCCACCGCGTCGATCGCGGTCACGCCCAGCGTCGCGAGCGCGGCCTCGAACTCCCTCACCACCAGGCGGAGACCGTTGATGAGGTCGGCGGGCTCCGCGGTTTCGGCGTGGTCGACGGCGCGGTGGAGGTTGTCGAGCACCGGGAGGAGGGCACGGGCCGCGTCCTCGCTGGCGAAGCGCGAGCGATCGACGATCTCCTGGGACTTGCGGCGTCGGAAGTTCTCGAAGTCGGCGGCCAGGCGGAGGTAGCGCTCGTCGGCGTCGGCCGGGGGCGGGTCCGCAGGCGGTGCGGCGTCGGTCGGGGCGTCGTCCTCGTCGACGAGGTCGTCGCCGGCTGCGGTCACGTCGTCGTCAGCCACGGTCACCCCAGTGTCCTGCTCAGCGCCTGACCGACGCGTGTCGCCACGTAGCGCACCCGCGGCGCCACCGCCGAGTACTGCATGCGGGTGGGCCCGAGCACCCCGAGGGTGCCCCAGCGCTGCTCGCCGACGCGGTACGTCGTCATCACCAGGCTGCACTGGCTGAGCTGCTCCACTCCGGTCTCGCGGCCGATCATGATCTGGGTGCCGTGGCCCGCCTCGATGGTGGCCAGCATCTCGCCCAGGACACGCTCCTCCTCGAGGAGGTCGAGCACCTCCTGAAAGCGCACCACGTCGCCGAACTCGGGCTGCCGCAGCAGGTTGCGAACACCGTCGTGCACCACCAGGGTGTCCTGTCGCTCGTCCACCGCGGCCATGAAGCTCACGACCGCGTCGACCAGCTCGGCGCGGAGCGACCCGGCGGCTTCGCGCTCACCCAGTCCCAGTGCGGCGATCTCGGTAGCGGCGAGGCCGGTCAGGTCGTCGTTGAGCCGTTGCGAGAGCAGGCTCAACTCCACCTGGTCGGCCGCCCGGCTGAGCGGAATCGGCTGCTGCCTGACCAGATTGCCCTCGAGCACCAGGATCAGGAGCGCGTGCCGCGGCTCGAGGGAGACGAGGTCGAGGTGCTTGACGCGCGCACCGAGCGTGCGTGGCCCCGTGACCATGCTCACCGCGTCGGTGACCAGCGCCAGCGCGCGGGCGGCAAGCTCCAGTGTCGCTTCGAGCCCCACCGGCAACGCCGTGAAGAAGGGGTCCAACTGGCGGCGGACTGCGGCTGGGACGGGCTCCTCCTGCATCAGGAAGTCCACGTAGTAGCGGTAGCCCTGGTCCGACGGCACCCGCCCCGCGGAGGTGTGGGGCTGGATCAGGTAGCCGACGTCCACCAGGCTGGCCAGCTCATTGCGAATCGTCGCCGAGGACCAGGCCACCAGGTGCGCGGCCAGCGCGTTCGACCCCACGGGCACACCGGTCCTCGTGTAGTCCGCGACCACCGCCTTGAGGATCTGCTGCTTCCGCGAGTCCAGCGGTCTGGGGACGTTGGTCTCCAACGCGCCTCCCTTCGCCGTCAGCCCTCAGGGCTGGTTTAGCACTCTTGTTGTCCGAGTGCTAAATGCTACCACGAGCACGCCCGAGCGGCTCCGTGTGGAGAGCCCCGCGAGCCGAAGCCCCGAGCAGCTCGAGCACCTCCTGCGCCTTCCACCGCTCCATCGCCATCGCGGTGGACCAGGAAACCCCCGCGCTCACCAGTGCGGTGACGTCCATCATCGATGGCGGCTCGTGCACAGGACGGCTATTCATCCACGGCATGGTGGCCAGTTCCAGCGGCACCGTCCAGCCCTCCGGGAACATCGTGACCGGGCCGTCTGCAGAGCGCCAATACCCTCGGCGAGGCCGTTACAGGGTGATCACACCAGGGGGTTCGGTCACGACATCACCGGGTCGGGCGCGCACCGTTGAGCCAGCCGCACCGCCACCTCGTTGAGCACCTCCTGGCCGCGCGGCGTAGCC
>JALYTM010000230.1 GCA_030854305.1 Candidatus Dormiibacterota bacterium | reverse complement strand
GTGTGTGTGCTGCAGCCTCGGCGGTGACGTCTGCGAGGAAGGGCTGCTCCCCGGCGTGGCCGGAGGCGCGTCGATCGTATCAGCAGGCCGAGAGCTGTGCCGAACCGCTGTTTGGGGCTGTCTCAGACCTCGGTGACAACCGGGAGGATCATCGGGCGCCGCCGGGTGCGCGAGTAGAGGAACCGCGAGAGGCCCTCGTGGATGGCGGCCTTCCACACCGTCCAGTCGGCGTCCGGGGCGAGCTTGTCGACCAATCCCAGGGTGTGCGCGCGCGCCTCGTCGAAGAGCGTGTCGGTGGCGCTGTCCTCGATGAACCCGCGCGACAGCAGGTCGGGCCCCGCGACCACCGCGCCGGTGCTCCGCTCCACGGTCAGCGCCACGATCACCACGCCGTCCTGCGCCAGCAGCCGCCGGTCGCGGAGCACCACGTCGCCGGCCTCGTCGATGCTGAGCCCGTCGACGTAGACGTACCCCGAGGGGACGCGCTGCGGCCGCCGTCGAATGCCGTGGAGGTCCATCTCGACCACCGACCCGTTGTCGACCGGGAGGATGTGGGCGCGCGGGATCCCCACCGCGGCGGCGAGATCGGCGTGGATCGAGAGGTGGCGGTACTCGCCGTGCACCGGCACGAAGTACCTCGGCCGCACCAGGGTGAGCATCAGCATCAGCTCTTCGCGACTGGCGTGACCGGAGGCGTGCACGTGGTGGCGCGACGAGTTGAAAACCCGCGCGCCGTGGCGGTAGAGGTTGTTGATGGTGCGGTGCACCGCCTCCTCGTTGCCGGGGATGGGGTTGGCGCTGATCACCACCGTGTCGCCCTCGCGGAGCTGCACCATCGGGTGTTCGCCGGCCGCGATCCGCGCCATCGCCGACATCGGCTCCCCCTGGGCGCCGGTGCAGAGAACCGCCAGCTGGTTGTCGGGCACCGACGCGTGCTGTTTCGGCGATACGAAGATGTCCGGGGCGCGGAGAAATCCCAGCTCCTGCGCCACGCGCACGTTGTTGAGCATCGAGCGCCCGACGATGAAGCACTTGCGGCCGCAGCTCTCGGCGGCGTCGATCGCCTGCTGCAGGCGGCTGATGTTGGAAGCAAAGGTGGCCATCAGGATGCGGCCGGGAGCGTCCTTGAAG
Organism: Candidatus Dormiibacterota bacterium; assembly: GCA_030854305.1. Lineage (GTDB taxonomy): Bacteria > Chloroflexota > Dormibacteria > Aeolococcales > Aeolococcaceae > Aeolococcus. Next base: position 2,622 of record JALYTM010000230.1, on the reverse strand, counting down.
ATGGGCGCCAGGCCCTCCCCCACCCGTCGCTCGCTGGGTGTGCTGCCCTCGTGCTCGGCGTTGGTGCTGTCGCTGAGCAGGCAGAGCACGCCGTCATCACCGAGGCGGGCCAGCCGTGCCAGGTCCGGGGGCGCGCCGTTGACCGGGGTCATGTCGATCTTGAAGTCGCCGGTGTGGATGATCACCCCCTCGGGTGTGTGCAGCGCCAGCGCGCACGCATCGGGAACCGAATGGGTGATGTGGATCCACTCGACCGCAATGGCCCCGAGCTGTGCCGTCTCCCCGGCGCGCATGGTGTGCGTCACCGTCGAGTCGAGCAGCTTGTGTTCCTTCAGCTTGTTGCGGAGGAAGCCGAGCGTCAGTGAGGTGCCGTACACCGGCACCGGCAGCCGCGGCAGCACGTAGGGCAGCGCACCGATGTGGTCCTCGTGGGCATGGGTGAGCACGATGCCGCGCACCCGGTCGACCCGTTCCATCAGCCAGGTGATGTCGGGGATGACCAGGTCGATGCCGAGCATCTCCTGCTCGGGGAACATCAGGCCGCAGTCGACCACCACGATGTCGTTGCCGCACTCGACCGCCATCAGGTTGCGGCCGATCTCGCCGAGGCCGCCGAGGGGAACCAGGGTGATCACAGCGCGAACAGGCTCAGCTGGTCGACCGGTGCAGCGTCGACCATTGTGTGCGCCGTCATCGCCTCGCGCTCGGCACGCATCGTCGCTGCCTCGTCGAGGTACGTCCGCACGCGACGCATGTCCGCGAACAGGGTGTCGCGCAGGGATCCGTTGTAGAGCGCGGCGGCGGGGTGGTAGAGGGGAACGTAGACACGGTCGTCGCGGATCACTCGCTCACCGTGGAGCCGTGAGATCCCGGCGCTGTCCGGCAGCAAACGGTTGAGGGCGTGACGGCCGAGGATGAGGATCACGTCGGGCCGGAGCAGGGCCACCTGCTCGTCGAGGAAGCGGCTGCACGCCTGTACCTCGTCGGATTCGGGGTCGCGGTTGCCGGGTGGCCGGCACTTGACCACGTTGGTGATGTAGAGGTCGCGTCGCGTCAATCCGATCGACTCGACCAGTTCTGTGAGCAGCTTCCCGGCGGCGCCGACGAACGGGCGCCCCTCGCGGTCCTCCTTCTCGCCCGGGCCCTCGCCCACCGCCATGATCCGCGCCTCGACCGGGCCGTACCCGGGCACGGCCTGGGTTCGCGTCTCGCAGAGGCGGCAGGAGGTGCACGCCCGGATGCGGCCGTGTATCTCGAGGAGCTCCTCGGTGGTGGGCGCCGGGTGCATTGAAATCCGATTGTAGGGAGCGCGGTACGCTGCGCCGGTGAACTGGGAAACGAGGCTCGCCGCCGGTTGGGCCTCGATCGACGCGCTCAGCCGGGAGGAGTTCCTCGAGCTCATCGACGCACTCGTCGGCGAGCTGCCCGCGGACAGCGGCGTCGGGGTCTTCGAGCGCGCTGCCGCCCGCGATTCCACCGGCCGCCCTGACCAAGCGGTGCCGCTGTATCGGCAGGCACTCGAGCTTGGTCTGACCGGCGAGCGTCGCCGCCGCGCGGTCATCCAGCTGGCCGGCTACGCGAGTGACATCACCGAGCCCACCTCAGCCGAGGAGTAGCTCCGCCACCTGGACAGCGTTGGTCGCTGCGCCCTTGCGCAGGTTGTCGGCGGAGAAGAACAGCGAGAGCCCATGCTCACGTGAGCGGTCCGCGCGGATGCGGCCGACGTGGACATCGTCCGAGCCGGCCACCGCGCGGGGGGTGGGGTACTGCTGGGTTGCGGGGTCGTCGACGACGAGCACGCCGGGCGAACCCGCGAGGACGTTGCGCGCCTCGTCTGCGCTCAGACCCTCCTCGAGCTCGACCCACACCGCCGCCGAATGACCCACCGCCACCGGCACCCGCACGGTGGTGACCGCGATGGCCAGCTCGGGCAGGTCCAGCACACGGCGGGTCTCGGCCACGACCTTGGACTCCTCCTCGTTCTCGCCGTCGTCGCCGGTGGGCCAGCCGCCGGGCACGACGTTGGCGTGGAGGACGTGGGGGTAGACGGAGTGCTGAGGCACGCGACCGTAGGCGTCGTCGCGCTCCTGCCCGGCCAGCTCGGCGATCAGCCGCCTCCCGGCACCGCTGGCCGCCTGGTAGGTGGCCACGGTCACATGACGCAGCCCGGCGCGACGGTGCAGGGGCGCCAGCACGACAGTGAGCGGGATGGCGACGCAGTTGGGGTTGGCGACGATGCCGTGGTTCGCCGAGAGGGTGCCGGCGTTGACCTCCGGCACCACCAGGGGAACGCCCGGGTCCATGCGGAAGGCACTCGACTTGTCCACTGCGAGCCCGCCGCCGGCCGCCACCAACGGTGCGAACTCTCGCGACACTGCGGCGCCCGCGGCGAAGAAGGTCAGGTCGACCCCGCTGAGCGACGCGTGGTCGAGCTCACGGACGGTGACCTCGTGGTCGCGGAACCGCACGATCGAGCCCGCCCCTCGCGCACTCGACAGAGCACGGAAGTCACCGATGGGAAACACACGGTCCTCGAGGACACGCAAGAGCGTGCCCCCGGCAGCGCCCGTCGCCCCCACAACGGCGACGACGGGCGGGTCCTGCACTGGAATGGACTAGGCG
>JALYTM010000229.1 GCA_030854305.1 Candidatus Dormiibacterota bacterium | reverse complement strand
CGGTGGTGGTGGCGCTGACCTGCCTCGGCGTGGTGGCGCTGGCGGCGCTGATGGGCCGCGTCGCGGCGGCGGTGCGACCCAGCGTCAGCTCCGCCGCAACCGTCGTCGTGGCGCTGGCGGCGACGGTCGCGGCGCTACTGGCGACCCGTGCATGAGGCCGACGGTGGTGTTGGGTGGTACGATCAATGCGGTTCCCGCGTCGCGAGCGTGCGATGCGAGCCAGGGGTGGGTTCCACTTTTTTCATCGCAGCGCACCATGGGGAGTTGATGGCCCGGATCGTTCTCGCCTCATCCAGCCCGCGGCGTCGCGAGTTGCTCACCCGCGCAGGCATTCGTTTCACCGTCGTGGACCCCCCCGAGGACCGCGCCGTGCCGCCCGGTATCTGTGCGGACCTGGCCGTTCAGCTGATCGCCCGTCAGAAGGCGGTGGCGGTGGCCGCGGCCCAGGCGGCCGGCAGCTTCGTCCTCGGCGCCGACACCATGGTGGTGGGCCCAAGCGGCCCTCTCGGCAAGCCCGGGACGGCCGAGCGTGCTCTCTCGATGCTCACCGAGCTGAGGGGCCGGCGTCACACCGTGCTCACCGGGATCTGCGTGATCGTCGTCGGCGCCGAGCGCGAGACCCTCGGCCTGGCCCGTTCGGCAGTGAAGATGCGCGACTCCTCGGATGAGGCGCTGTGGACGTACGTCAACTCGGGCGAGCCCCTCGACCGCGCCGGCGCCTACGCCATCCAGGGCGGCGGAGGCGACCTGGTCGAGGCCGTCTCGGGGCGGATCGACACCGTGGTCGGCCTCGACGTCGCGCTCGCCCTCAAGCTGCTTGCGGAGGCAGGGTACCCGGACCCTCTGCCCGCCTCCACCGACGTGCCGCTGGCCCCGCCACGGGCCGCCCGCCGCCCGCTGGCGCCTCTCCGCGCTGCGCAGCGCGCCTGACACGAACGCTGCCGGCGGTCAATGCTGCGACGTCGCCGTGCGGGAATCGCCGCGCTGCTTGTTGGTGCCCCGCTGGCGCTCAGCGCGCTGACCGGGTGCGGCGCCGGCACCGGTCAGCTGCACGTGTCGCTGACCGGTGATGCCCACGCCACCTACAAGCCGGGTGATCTCGCCCGGCTGACGGTGACGGTGACCAACACCGGGCCGGGAAGCGTCAACGGGGTCACCGTCCACGTGGCCTTGCCGGTGGGCTTTCGCTACCGCTCGACGCAGCCGTTCACGGCACCGGGCAGCACCCGGATCCAGCCGGTTGACGCCGGCGTCAACACGAGGTCGCCGATCTGGGGACTCTGGGACCTGGGGGCGCCCGGCACCGACGGACCGGGAATCAACTCATCGGTGCAGGTGACGTTCGACGTCGAGGTGTCCGGGCAGCCGGGCAACGACCCAGTGGGGGCATATGCCGTCGGGGACACGGCGGCGGGACAGGTCAACGCCAGCCCGGTCGCCGTGGTGGTCGTTCCGTCCGCGAACCTCGGTGCGCTGCTGACGGTCACGCCGGGCACCGCCAAGGCGGGTGAAACCGTTGTCTACGAGGTGAGGATCGCCAACTCCGGCACCGAATCGGCGCAGGTCGGGGTCCTGGTCACGCTGCCACCCCAGCTCACCTTCACCAGCAGCGTCACGCCGTTCAGCGGCAACGCGGCCCGGAACGGGGGCACCAACCCGATCAAGAACTCGCTCGAGGTGTACTACGACGGCTTCAACCTGCCCGCCAACTCCGGCGCCGGCCCTGGCTTCGTAGTCATCCAGTTCAAGGCCACGGTGATCCCGGGCGCCGAGACCGGCACGTTTCCCGTCGACTGCACGGTCACCGATGTCCAAGGCGACATCGTGAGCGTGCACGCGGTGGCACCGCTGACCATCCAGCCGGGGGGCATCGCCGCGTCGCCGCCCCCGACGCTCGCCCCGCTCTCAGCGCCCACCGCACCGGCGGCCTGACACCACCGCCGTCAGAGTTCGCTCACAGTGCTGTGGTATCCTCCACGTTCGCGCCAGCCACGCTCATCAGCGTGCTCAGCGGGCGGATCCCACCCACATCTCTCACGAGCGGTCATGTACGCCATCCTTTCCCACGGCGGCCGGCAGTACCGGGTCAGCGCCGGCGATCGCCTCATCGTCGATCGACTTGCTGCCGAGGTTGGCAGCGTCATCGCACTGGAGCCCGTGCTCATGACCGGGGGTGACGGCGCCACTGCAGTGGGCGAAGGCGTCGTGGGCCTGAGGATCGCCGCCACCGTGGTCGGTCACCGCCGCGGGCCCAAGCTGCGCATCTTCAAGTACAAGCCCAAGAAGCGCTACCGGCGCGCGGCCGGTTACCGCAGCGACCTCACCGAGGTGCGCATCGAGTCGATCCTCGGCAAGGGCGAGGAACTGCCCTCGTCCGCGCCCTCCTCGACGAGGAAGACGGCCGGAGGTGTGGCCACCGTCGACGCAGCCGGCGATGAGACTCCCGCGGCGAAGGCCCCGGTCACCCGCGCCAGGGCGAAGGCTGCCTCCGCCAAGCCGGTGCCGGCCAGGACCGCGACACCTGCCGTGCGAGCCAAGCGGGCGTCCCGACCGAAGCCCGCCGCCGAGCCGGCGGACACCGAGGAGAGCAGCGATGGCGCATAAGAAAGGTGGCGGCAGTTCCCGCAACGGCCGCGACAGCGCGGGACGGCGGCTCGGCATCAAGCGCCAGGACGGGCAGGTGGTGCTGGCGGGAACGATCCTGGTCCGCCAGCGCGGGACCAAGGTTCTCGCCGGAGAGAACGTCGGCGTCGGCCGCGACCACACGCTCTACGCGCGTGCCACCGGGCTGGTCGCGTTCGACCACACCGGCAAGGACCGCAGCCGGGCCAACGTCCGCGAGCTCCCCGTGATCGAGATCGGCGAGTTGGTCGAGCTGGACGAGGTGGTCGAGGCCGGCTCTACCACCGGCTGACGAGAGGCGCGGGTCACGTTTCTTGACGAGGTCGTCATCGACGTCGCGGGGGGCGATGGCGGTCGTGGTGCGGTGAGCTTCCGGCGCGAGAAGTACGTCCCCCTGGGCGGACCGGACGGTGGTGACGGTGGTCGCGGCGGTGACGTTGTGATCGACGCCGACTCCACAGACTCCACCTTGGCCGACTTCCGCGAGCGCCGTCGTTTCGGGGCCGACCCCGGTGGCGCCGGGGGCAAGAACCTTCGTCACGGGGCCGCCGGCGACGAGGTGGTTCTCCATGTGCCACCGGGCACCATCGTTCGCGATGCCGACACCGACGAGCTGATCGCCGACCTCGACCGCCCCGGCGCTCGCATCGTGGCCGCCACCGGCGGGCGCGGGGGACGAGGCAACACCCATTTCGCCTCCTCGACGCGCCAGACGCCGCGCGTCGGTGAGCTGGGGGCGAAGGGGACCAGGCGCCGCATCCACCTCGAGCTCAAGCTGATTGCCGACATCGGCCTCGTCGGGCTCCCCAACGCTGGGAAATCGACGCTTCTGGCCGCACTCACCGGTGCCCACCCCAAGATCGCGTCGTACCCGTTCACCACCCTGTACCCCAACCTCGGGGTGGCCGAGACCGAGGGCGGGGCCACCCTGGTGATCGCGGACGTTCCCGGCCTGATCGAGGGCGCGCATCACGGGGTCGGGCTGGGGATCGACTTCCTGCGTCACCTCGAGCGCACCCGCGCGTTGGTCCACCTCGTCGACGCCGGGCAGGGCCTGGACGCGGTCGACGCCGCCATCGCAGCGGTCGACGGAGAGCTGTCGGCGTTCACGGTCGAGCTGGCCGCCAAACCG
>JALYTM010000228.1 GCA_030854305.1 Candidatus Dormiibacterota bacterium | reverse complement strand
ATCGTAGTTGGCGGTCACCGTCCCCGCCCCCACGTTGACGCTCTCACCGATGTCGCTGTCGAGCACGCACGAGAAATGACCGACGCGGCTGTGGGCGCCGACGCGGCTGTTCTTGACCTCGGCGTGCGTCCCCAGCGACACACCGGCGGCCAGCACTGTTCCCGGGCGCACCCGGTTGTACGGGCCGATCACCACACCGTCGCCGAGCCGGCACGAGTCGAGGTGCGAGGCACCGATGCGAACCTCGTCGCCCGTGCTCACGTCGGTCAGCTGCGCCATCGGCCCGATCTCACACCGTTGGCCCACCACGCAGGCGCCGCGCAGCGTCGACATCGCCCTGATCACGGTGTCGCGACCGACGCGCGCAGTGATGTCGACATACGTGCTGGCGGGGTCCTCGACGGTGACCCCGGACATCATCAGCCGCTCGAGCACCCGGACCCGCATCACCGCCTCGGCCGCGGCCAGCTGGACGCGGTCATTGATGCCTGTCGCCTCGTCGGGGTCGTCGAGCAGCAGCGCCTCGACGTGGCCACCGAGAAGGGGAAGAACGTCGGGAAGGTAGTACTCACCCTGGGCGTTGTCGTTGCCGATGCGGGCCAAGGCGGGCCACAGTCGCGCGCCCTGGAACACGTACATGCCGGCGCCCACCTCCGATGGCGCCGACGCCCCCGGCGGGAGGTCGCGCTCCTCGATGGTACGGACCACGCGGCCGGTCTCGGGGTCGCGGTACACGCGGCCCAGCCCCCGCGGGTTGAGCGGCATCGCGGTGAGCATGGTGGCGGCCGCCCGCGACGCGCGGTGGCGGTCGAGGAGGCGGCCGAGCGTCTCCGCCCGCACCAGCGGAACATCACCGGAGAGCACCAGCACATCACCGCTGTCGCGCAGAGCCTCCGGCACCGACCGCAACGCGTCCCCGGTACCGTGGGGCTCGAGCTGCTCGACGCAGATCGCGGTGTCGCCGATCGCGGCGGCAACGTCGGAGCGGTTGGGGCCGATCACCACGATCGGGCGCTGCCCGGTGACGGCCGCGGCGACGTCGACGACGTGGGCGACCAGCGGGCGGCCCGCCAGCGGATGCAGCACCTTGGGAAGGGTGCTGCGCATTCGCGTGCCCTCTCCGGCGGCGAGGATCACTGCCCGCGGACCGTCGGCCATGTGGGCCGAGTATACGGACGACCGGCTGCCCGGGCGCCGGGGTCGGCATACTCGGCCTTTCCCGGCAGCGGTCAGTACACAGGAGAGCGAGCGATGAAGGGCTTCAAGGAGTTCATCCTGCGCGGCAACGTGGTGGGGTTGGCGGTGGCATTCGTCATCGGTGGCGCCTTCGCCACCGTGGTCCAGGCGCTGGTGAAGGACTTCGTCGACCCACTGATCGCCATCCCCGGGTCCGGGGCCGACTTCTCCGCGTACACCTTCGCGGTGGGGCACGGAGTTTTCAAGTACGGTGAATTCCTGACCGCCGTGATCGCCTTCGTCGTGATCGCGGCCGTGATCTACTACGCCCTGGTGGTGCCGATGCAACGGCTCGAGAGCCGGCGTGCCGCGCCTTCGGCTGAGGCTGACACCCGTCCGTGCCCCGAATGCCTGAGCAACATCCCCATCCAGGCACGGCGCTGCGCGTTCTGCACTGCGCCCGTGAACCCCGGCGTCAGCGCTTAGCGAACCCGCTTCCGGGCGGCGCGAGCCCGCTCGGTGAGGTCCTCCACCAGCAGCTCAGCGTCCACTGCGTCACGACACTCGGCCCGCGCCTGCCAACCGCGGCCGGCGGTGTCCACGTGCACAGTGGAGAGGCGCAGCGCACGCTGCCACGGACCCTGTCGCAGGCGGACACTCTGTACCTTCTGGAGAGGCACCACCACCACCTCCGGCCGCACCCGGCCGGTGCGCGAGTAGGCGTGCAGGCCGCGGTCCTCCCAGAACGCCAGCAGGTGGTAGGAGAACGGGGCACGGAACACCGCCCGACGCGGCGGCCGCGCTCCCGGGGGAGGGACCGGCGAGGCTCCCGGGAGGACCCGCTGCAGCAGCCATGCGGCATGCTCGCGCGAACCCAGCGGCAGCAGCGTCCGCGACAGCTGGGCGCTCCCTTCGTCGCGTTGCTGGCTGCCCCGCTGCCGCGCCACGTCCACCTCCAGCCGGCACCACCCGAAGGGCCGCCACAGCAGTGGCTGCACCCACCGCACCGCCTGGATACGGCCGAAGGGGATGGTCTCGGTGCGCGTCTGCAGCAGGCCGCGACTGAGCCGGAAGCCGTCAGCCGCCTCCGAGAGCTGGAAGTCGTAGACCGCGTTGAACCGGCGAAACAGCTCGGGCAGAACGCCGACCAGGGCGGGAACTCCGACGGCGGCCGTCGCCTCGCCGCGCGAGATGGCCGCGAAGGCGATGGACAGGATGACGATGCCGATCAGTACGTTGACCGGCGCGGTCAACGCGGTGGCGAAGGCCACACGCAGGTTGTCCACCTGCAGGAGCGGCTGCGCGGGGGGCTCCGGGGTCTCCGGGGCGAGGCCGTGCGCGAGGGCCAGCAGCCGGGCACGCACACGCTGCGCGTCGGCGGTGCCGAGGTAGGCCAGCCGGGTGCGCCCGGTGCCGCGCCCGGCCACCACGACGCGGACCTCGGCGAGTCCGAGGACGCGGGCGATCACGGGGGCGATCACATCGATCGCCTGGATGCGCGAGAGCGGGACCCGGATCGACTGGCGCCGGATCAAACCGGTCTCGATCTGGAGGTCGCCGCCGTGGACGCGCCAGCGGGTGACCAACCAGGAGACCACGCCGGCGGTGACGCCCAGTCCCAGCAGGACCAGGCTCTCCCAGGGCACGGCGCTGTGGTGGCGGCCGGTGTCGAACTGGGTGCTGAACAGGACCAGCACCGCCACCGCGCTGCCCGCCCGCACCACCGGCGAGAGCGGGTGCAGGCGGCTCCACTCCGTGTCGACCGGGCCGCCGCCGGGGAGGGTCTCAGCCGGCGGCGGCGCGGTGGACGGGAACGATGGCGGAGGGGGCGGTGCGGAGGCCGTCACAGGCCGGTCGCCTGGGCCTCACCAAGCACTGCCAGTCGATCACGGAGTCGTCCTGCCTCCTGCTGCGTGAGGCCGGGGATGCGCGCGTCCGAAGCGGCGGCCGCCGTGTGCAGCTGGACGGTGGCCAGGCCGAAAAGCCGGTCGATGGGGCCAGCGCTGACGTCGACGAACTGCATTCGCCCGTAGGGGACAACCGAGACCTGCCGGAACAGCATGCCCCGGCGGACGATCAGGTCGTCGGCGCGCTCGAGGTAGCCCCACGACCGGTAACGGCCGCGGAGCAGAAGCCACATCGCCACCGCGATCGCCGCGACCCCGACGGTCACCGGCAGCCCGGGAACGGTTCCGATGATCCACGAGGGGATGAGGGCCGCCAGCGCCACAGGGGTGCCCACCAGCGCCAGGGTCACCTGCCGTGCCGACCACATGCGCGGCGACGGCCGGAGATACCCCTCCGGGTCGGCGGACATGGCGGAGGTGATGGTCACCGGCCAAGTCTGGCATCAGCGCCGGCTCGGTGGACCGAAGCCGGGCACCGCAGAGGCTCGGTCTCAGCAGCCGACGCGGGGTACCATCGGCCGGCGCGGTGGGGAGTCGCCAAGTGGTAAGGCACCGGACTTTGGATCCGGCATTCGAAGGTTCGAATCCTTCCTCCCCAGCACTGTCTTGTCTCAGGACATCGTGGACGCATGTCTCACGTCATCGTGGACAAGTGTAGGGGCGGCCCGGCGGCCGGGCGGGGTTCCCAGGGGCTGGTAGTCACGGGC
>JALYTM010000012.1 GCA_030854305.1 Candidatus Dormiibacterota bacterium | reverse complement strand
TCCCCGAAGCCTTCGAACTCGAGGATGAACAGCTCAGCTATGAACCACCTCCGACACGCGGCCGCAGACCTGTCGCGGCGGCGTGATGGTGGCACAACCCTGTGGGCTCCGGCGGGTCACGTGGACGTCGACGGAGACCCCGGTGTGCTGCCTCCGTTGCCATACCCACCCGGCGGTGCCGAAGCGCCCAGCGTCGACCAGGCGACGGCGCCGGCAGGAGCGGTCACAGTCGGCGCGGTACCCCAGGCCGTGAACGTGGTGGTGCTGGTGACGTTCGCCCCACTCACCGAGGCCGCCGTGACGTAGGTGAGGGGGTGGTGGGAGATGGGATCGACGTCGAGGTGGGCACGCGAGCCCGACAGTCCCTGCTGGGGCGGGAGCGCGCCCTCGATGCGGGTTGCCGGCGCCCCTGCAAGGGTCACCGATGATGTCGAGGTGGGCACGAGCGAGAGCTCCAGGGCCTGGTCGGCGGTCGTGATGCCGGGCGCGACCACGCGGTAGGGCCCGTCGGGAGTCGCCACAGACACCCATTTGCCGGCGAGGGCCGGCGCCGACGCGGCGGGAACGCCGAGCTGGTCCCGCAGCGCAGGCGCGTTGCCCTGGAAGTAGACCATCCCGCCGACCAGCAGCAGGGTGAACTGCTCGGCCCCGAAAGTGGAGTTGTCGGTGATCACCTGTGTGCCGCCGCTGGGCCCGGCATCCCCGATGATCTGCTGCGTCTGCGGGCCGCCCACGTCGGACACGTAGTGGAAGCCGATGGCGGCCTGCGTTGCCCTCACTGCCTGCTGGTACAGGGCGGCAGCCTGCGCCACCCGCGCGGGTGTGGTGGCAGGCGCTGAGGTGGCGGGCGACGTCGCACCCGTCGAGCTGGTGGCTGCGCGCCGACCGCCGACCCAGGCCCCGGCGACAGCGGCGACGGCGACCAGGATCACACCGGCGGTGACCGCCAGCGCCACCAACAGCGGCGATCGTTTCGCCGGTGGACCCACCGCGGGTGTCGGAGGCCAGGGCGGGGGCTGCGGCGCACCCCACGCCGGTGGCGGCGCGGTGCTCATCACACGGTCCCTGTCGAACACGCGGCCACTCCCATCATCGAGACATCGTGACGCGGTGACCCTGTCGATTGCATGAGCAAGCCCGGCGTGCCCGCGCGGCGACCCGGTAGCCTTGCGGCCGTGGCCAACGATTCGCGCCGCACGCCGCGGCGGAAGGTCTCGCCGGGGATGCGGGCACAGCTCGACAGCGACTCGCACACGGGCGTGGCGACGTTCGGCAAGCGGCCGCTGCTGACCGACCCGGATCAGCTCGACGAGTGGCGTCCCGACGCGGCGGTGATCGGCGCGCCGTGGGACGACAACACCAGCAACCGGCCGGGAGCCCGGTTCGGTCCCCGCGCGCTGCGCGCCGCGACCTATGTGCCCGGCAGCTACCACCTCGACCTCGAGCTGGACATCTTCGAGCACCTCGAAGTCGTCGACTACGGTGATGCGCTGGTCGCCGGCGGACTGTGGGACGTGTCGTACGCGGCCATCCACGACCGCGTCGCCGAGGTGGCCGGGCGCGGCATCATCCCGCTGGTGATCGGTGGGGATCACTCGATCACCTGGCCCAGCGCCACCGCTGTCGCCGAGCACCACGGGTTCGGCAGGGTCGGCATCATCCACTTCGACGCCCACGCCGACACCGCCGACCAGGTCGGTGGCAACCTTGCCAGCCATGGAACGCCGATGCGCCGGCTGATCGACTCGGGCGCGGTGCCGGGTCGCAACTTCGTGCAGCTGGGGCTGCGTGGCTACTGGCCGCCGGCCGACGTGGTAGCTTGGATGCGCGCCCAGGGGATGCGCACCCATTTCATGCAGGAGATCTGGGAGCGGGGCATCACCGCCGTCCTCGACGACGCCATCGCCGAGGCGCTGGACGGGCCGGACGCGATCTACATCTCGCTGGACATCGACGTGCTCGACCCCGGCTTCGCCCCCGGGACGGGGACCCCCGAGCCGGGCGGGATGGCTCCGGTCGACCTCCTTCGAGCGGTGCGGCGCATCGCGCTCGAGACCAACGTCGTCGCCATGGACGTGGTCGAGGTCTGCCCCGCGTACGACTGGGCGGACACCACTGTCAACAATGCGCATCGCGCAGTGTGGGAAGTGCTCGCAGGAATCGCCGCGAGGCGCCGCGACCAGGCAGCGACGCTCCAGCAACGATCGTGATGCGCAAGCTGTTGGTCGCGACCTACGAGTTTGCGGACGGCGACCTGCGCGGCGCCATCGAGACGGGGCTGGAGGTGGTGGTGCTCGAAGGACAGTCGCACGCCGGCGACCTACCTGCACCTCAACGTGGTGTACGACACCGCCGGCGGCGGCAGCTGCGCGCCGGACCCTCGACGTGGCCGGCCACTACAGCCGCCCGGACGTCTTCACGCTCGCCGTCGATCGTGGCCCACGCGACCCGGTGACCTTCACGCCGCGCGACTGAGGTCTCCGCGTCGCCGGATGACCACGCATCAGTGCTGCGCGGCGGCCATCAGCGCCACCGCAACCGCGATCAGCGCGATCCCGGCCACCTGCACGCGATGTAGTCGCTCGTGGAGGAAGCCCAGTGCCAGCAGCACGGTGGCTGCCGGGTACAGCGACGTGATCACCGCCGTCACTGTCAGCAGGCCCTGGTGCGTGGACACGAAGTACGCAACCGTCGCTCCACCGCCGAGAACCCCCGTCGCCACGCCGCCCGGCAGCACTCCCCGGATACTGGCGACCCGCTCGTGACCGCGCAGCAGCGCGATGCCCAACCCCACCAGGGCGAGCAGCAGTGCGGAGACCGTGGCCGCGGCCACGGGCCACAGGCCGGCGTCCGCGCTGGCACGGTTGAGTCCCACGAACAGGATCGCGAAGCCGATCCCGGCGGCGGTCGCGTTGAGCAGGGCACGCCACGCTTCGCGGGCGGGCACACGCGTGGGCCCGGTCAGCGCTACCAATGAGACGGCGACGCATGCCACCACGACGCCACCGGTGGTGACCGGACCAGGGCGATCGCCGAAGCCGACACCTGCCAGGGCCGACGCGGCCGCGGTGACCACCGCGCTGACCGGGCCGACGATGCTCATGCTGCCGCGGGCGAGGCCACGGTAGAGGAACAGCGCACCGCCGGCGCTTCCCAGTCCGGCGACCCCGCCCCAGAGCAGTGAGGCGCCGTCGGCGATGCCGCCCGTGAAGGCCAGCGCAACGCCCACCACCAGCATGTCCGCGCCCTGGGCGACGGCGGTGACCATGAAGACGCTTGCCCTGCGCGACATCAGACCGGCGAGGAAATCCGACGTCCCGTAGGCGGCGGCGGCGACCAGGGCTAGGACAATTGCCAAGCCGGCGTCCGTTGGACCGTCACTGAAGTGGCGGCGTCACAGCTCTCGTCGCATCGCACAGAGTCTCGCGGATGGCGCGGCCACCCGGCACGCGGGCCCAGCACCGCCTAGCGTCGACGCTAGACGGCGAGCACCTCGACGTTGCCGTCGCGCACGCGCGATGGAACCCGCGGAAGTGGAGGCAGCGCAAGGCGATAGCCGCTGAACAACACCGAGCCGTCCAGCCCGAAGGACGTCTCGTGACACGGGCAGTCCAACCGGCCGGCGGCGTGGTTGAAGGTCACGATGCAGCCCTGGTGGGTGCAGTTCGCGGAGAGGGCCTCGATGATCCCACCACGGTTGACGACCAGTCCTTCCATCGCGGCGGTGCTGAACCGAACCGCGGTCCCCGCCGGCACGGCATCGACCGCCGCGACGGCGATCCATCGACCCCTGTCGGGAACCAGCTGGGCTTCCGGGGCCGGCGCCGGCGTGGCCTCCCCGTCCCCGGCCAGACGGTCCCCCACCACCCCGACCGCGGCGGCCGCGACGGCGAGTCCGCCTCCGACCAGCAGACCACGCCGGGTGACGGCGCGGGAAGGAGGCATGTCGCCCTGTGTCTCGACCCGGATGCGGCGATGCAGCTCGTCGACGAAGCGCTGGTCGGGCATGCCCGCACCGGCGGACGAGGCGCGGAGCTCGATCGCAGCTCGGAGAAGATCGGCATCCTGTTCGTGCCCGCGCACCCGCTTGGGACTGCGATCGCCCAGCAACGCGTCGACCCAGCGATTCACGAGGTTGCCGTCGCGGCTCATCACTCCCTCTCCTTGCTCAACTCGGCGGCCCGCCGCAGTGCGCGGTGCTGCAGGACTTTGGCGTTGGCAACGCTGACGCTCATGATCGCGGCCGCGGTACGCACCGAGTGAAGCTCGAGGAAGCGCAGCGTCAGGATCTGGCGGTAGTTGGGAGGCAGTAGGTCAAGCAGGTCCTGGACCTGGCGCGCCCGATCACCTCCGCGATCGGGGTCGTCATGCGTCTCCCCGGCGAAGTTGTCGCTGATGGCGGTGACCTGGACGCCGAGCCGCCGCCGCCAGTGGTCGGCGAGCACGGTGCGGGCGGTGGCGACAAGGTAGGCGTGCGCCTCGCCGGGACTGCTCGAGGGACGGATGTGCGGCAGTGCGGCCAGGAACACCTGCGAGGTGAGGTCCTCGGCGTCAGCCTTGTTGCCGACTCGGGAGTACAGAAGGGAGTAGATCGAAGCGACGTTGCGGCGATAGATCACATCCCAGTCGAGGGGGCCCTGAGACGAGAGCACCCGCAGCGAGGGCTCACTCTCGTAGGGCGGAATGGCCGGCTCCATGACTCTCCCTACGGCGGCGGTTACAGGCGACGCCGCGGGTCAGCGATCACACCCGTCGCCATCGCTCGGGGCACCGAAGTTGTCCGAATCGCCGTCGCCGCCGCCCATTTGCGGGATCGTGCACGGCGTCGGGCGAGGGGTCATCGGCCGTGCATTCGGGGTACCGGCGGAATGGTACGGCGCCGGCGGCGCTGTGGTAGGGGCCGCCGTCGGCGTCGCATCGGTCAAGGACGGTGTCGCGACGAAGAAGTCATTGACGCCCTGCCCGGTCGCCACGCCGGGCCCGGTGTCGTGCGCGAACGTGTACAGCGGCCACGTGTTGTAGGTGAGTTGGGTGGCACCGCCGGAGCCGCCGACCACGCCGACAACGCCGGGGATGCCGGGCACCGCACTCGGCACGGTCGCCGGGGCAAGATCGGGCGGCCACGCTGCTGCGCACGCGCCGGTGCACGCGACATGACCACCGGCGTCGTGCGTGAAGTAGTACAGAGTCCGTCCCTGCGCGTCGGTGAGCACAGTGCCCAGCCCCGCGACCTCGACGGTTCCGAGCAGCGCCGGCGGTGTCGCTGTCTGCGTCGGTGCAGGTGGGACACCCGCAGCCGTCGCGGCACCACCACAACCGGTTGCGGCAAGTCCAAAGAGAAATGTGATGGCGAGCCTGCTGGTCACGGCAATTCTCCGATGGTGATGGCGACGTCACCCAAGAAATACGCAGCGAGTTACGACTCACGCGGCCGCTCGCGATCGCCTTGGAGGGGTGAGCCGGCGGTCGTCGCGCCCCCCCGCACGATGGTGGTGCCTGACGAGGTCGGGACCAACGGCCCTTGAAACGATGCCGGGGTCGGTTCAGCGTTGTACGAGGCGAGTCCCGACCACCGGGGTCGCTGTTGTCAGAGCGCCGCACTCCAAGCCCGACCGGGCCTGAGGTGCTGCCGATGTATCGTGTTGCTCACGACCCGAGGAGGGACCATGCTGAATGCCAATCGTCGTCCGCATCCCGCCGCCGCAGGAAGCTGCTGCGTCGCGGGTGATCCCCGATGATCGCCGTCGAGACCGTCACCGAGAGAGGCGTGACCCCTCGCCTGTTCGAGGGCCGCGTGGCCGTGGTCACCGGTGGCACACGGGGAATCGGGGCTGCGATCACCGCCGAGCTGGCCCGGGCGGGCGCTCATGTGGCCGCCGGCTTCAACCGCGATGACACCACCGCCAACCGGCTCCGTGACGAGCTGACGGCGGCCGGCGGGTCGATCTCGGTCCACCAGGGCAACGTCGGGGTTCCCGAGGACTGCGACCGGGTGATCGAGACCGTGCTCGCCGAGTACGGCAGGGTCGACTTCCTGGTCAACAACGCTGGGCTCACCCAGGACAAGACGGTTCGGCGGATGAGCGTCGACGACTGGCACACCGTGATGCGGGTCAACATCTCCGGCGCCTTCTACATGATCAAGGCGGTGCTCAACCACATGCTGGAACGTGGCAACGGCCGGATCGTCAACATCAGTTCCTTGATCGGCCAGACCGGCAACATCGGTCAGGCCAACTACGCCGCGTCGAAGGCGGCGATGTTCGGGCTGAGCCAGAGCCTCGCCCTGGAGACGGCTGCCAAGGGCATCACCGTCAACTGCGTCGCTCCGGGGTTCATCGGCACCGAGATGGTGAACGCGATCCCCGAGAAGATTCTCCAGGGAATCATCGACCGCGTCCCTGTTCATCGCCTCGGCCGGCCCGAAGAAGTGGCCCGGGTGGTCCGTTTCCTGCTCGAGGACGACTCGTCCTACATCACCGGTGCGGTGTACTCCGTCAATGGTGGGCTGTTCTGAATGAGGTCGGCATGACCGCGCAGCCGCCGGAGGACAGGGTCTACGGGAATGCCGTCGGCGGCGGCCGCCAGGGCTCGCTCGACACCGCGCTGCGCGATGTGACCACGCGTCTGCTGATGCGACGACCCGACCGGTTGGCGGTGGCCGTCGGTGACCTGGCTGTCCGCCAGACCAAGGTGGGCATGGGAACGGTGCGGCGATTCCTCGGCCGAGGCACGGACGAAGTCCTTGCCCCGGGCGACAAGCGCTTCGCCGAAAGGGCTTGGCAGGCGAACCCGTTCCTGCGCGCCATCGCCGAGACCTACCTGACCGGCACCGCCTGGGCAGATGAGCTGATTGAGGCGTCCACGGTCTCCGACCAGGTTCGGCATCAGGCTCACTTCGCCCTGCGAATGCTGTCGGACGCCGCCGCTCCCAGCAACCTCCCTTGGGTCAACCCGACGGTGGTCAAGGAGGCGTATGACACCGGCGGCGCCAGCGTCATCGCCGGGTTCGGCAACTTCCTTGACGATGTCGCCAACAACGGCGGCCGGCCCAGCCAGGTCGACACCACCGGCTTTCAGGTGGGCACGAACATGGCCGCGACGCCGGGCCGGGTTGTCTTCCGCAACAGCCTCATCGAGCTGATCGCATACGAGCCCCAGACCCCCTTGGTCCATGCCCAGCCGATCCTCTGCAGCCCGCCGTGGATCAACAGGTTCTACATCATGGACCTGGCGCCGGGGAGGTCCTTTGTGGAGTACGCGGTGCAGCACGGCTTCACCGTCTTCATGATCAGCTACCGCAACCCCGACGCGTCCATGGCCGGCACCACGTGGGACGACTACCTGCGGCTGGGCCTGCTGACAGCGCTGGAGCAGACCCGGCTGATCAGCCGGTCCGACGTCGTCAACATCGTCGGCCTCTGCCTGGGCGGCACCATGTCCACGGTCGGCCTCGCCTACCTCGCCGCCCACGGACAGGACGGCCAGGTCGGGTGGATGACGCTGACCAACACCCTTGTCGACTTCAGCATCCCCGGCGAACTCGGCGTCTTCATCGACCCAGCCGGAGTCGCCAAGCTGGAGAAGGCCATGCGCAAGCAGGGGTTCCTCGCCGGCTCGGTGATGGCGCAGACCTTCGACTGGCTCCGCGGCAATGACCTGGTTTGGAACTACGTGGTCAACAACTGGTACATGGGAAAGAAGCCGCCGGCGTTCGACCTGCTCGCCTGGAACGGCGACAGCACCAACCTGCCGGCGGCAATGCACTCGCAGTACCTGCGCTCGTGCTACGTCCACAACCTGCTGGTGGAGCCCGCAGCCTTCACGATCGAGAACACCCCTATCGACCTGCGACGGATCAAGCAGGACCTCTATGTCCTGGGCGCCGAGGCCGACCACATCGCTCCGTGGCGCGGCAGCTACCTGACCACGCAGCACGTCGGCGGCACGGTGCAGTACACGCTGACCTCCAGCGGCCACGTGGCCGGCATCGTCAATCCGCCGGGCAACCCCAAGGCCGGGTACTGGTCCGCAACCGCGCGCCACGGCGAGAGCGCCGATGACTGGCAGGCGGGGGCCGAGCGCGAGGACGGAAGCTGGTGGGAGCACTGGGCCGCATGGGCATCAGAGCGCTCCGGGCCGATGGTGACGCCACCACCGCTGCCCCCAGGAGAGCCCGCGCCCGGCGGCTACGTGCACGACGTTGTCGGCGCTGACTTCGGCCCTGAACCACCCTCGCGCCGGCCCGCGCCGGTGCCACCATCGGCGTCGACGGGACGCACCAGGGCCCCGGAAAAGCGGCGCGTTCGTCGTGAGTCGACCGGCGCAGTCACAGCTGCGCGGCCGCGGCGTGCGAACCCTCGCGTGCGCCCGGAGCCGCCGACGACACCACCGCAATCTGGAGCTGGAAGGTAAGCAACATGGAAGACTACGCCGTCATCGTCAGCGCCGCGCGAACACCCGTCGGAGTGATGGGCGGCGCGCTCGCCAGTGTCCCGGCGCCGCGCCTGGGCGCCGTGGTTGTGGAAGAGGCCATCCGTCGCGCCGGCATCACCGGTGAGGATGTTGACGAGGTCCTTATGGGCAACGTGCTCCAGGCGGGCGTCGGGGAGAACCCCGCTCGTCAGGCCGCGGTGTTCGGAGGTGTGCCGACGCGAGTCCCGGCCATGACCGTCAACAAGCTGTGCGGGTCGGGGATGAAGACCATCATCCTGGCCTCGCAGGCCGTCCGCCTCGGCGACGCCGACTGCGTGGTCGCCGGAGGGATGGAGAGCATGAGCAAGGCGCCGTACCTGGTCCCAAACGCCCGGTTCGGCTACCGGCTGGGTGACGGGGAGCTTCTCGACGCGATGATGCGTGACGGTCTGCACTGCGCCCTGGAGCACTGCCACATGGGCATCACCGCGGAGAATGTCGCCAGGGACTGGGAGGTCAGCCGCTCGGACCAGGACGCGTTCGCACTGAGATCACAGCAGCGCACCGGCGCGGCGATGACCGCGGGGCGGTTCCACGACGAGATCGTCGCCGTGCCCGTCAAGGGGCGGAAGGAAACGGTGCTCGTCGACGCGGACGAGGGTCCCCGGCCTGCGGTCACCGCGGACCAGCTGGCCAAGCTCCGGCCGGCATTCGACAAAGACGGCAGCGTGACCGCCGGCAATTCCAGCGGCGTCAACGACGGCGCATCGGCGGTCGTGGTCATGAGCGCCGCCCGCGCACGAGAGTTGAACCTGACGCCCCTGGCGCGCATCCGCGCCTACGCCAGCGCCGGCGTCGAGCCGCGGGTGATGGGGGTGGGACCGATCCCAGCGACCCGGGCCGTTCTCCGGAAGGCTCATGCGGAGCTCAAGGATGTGCAGCTCATCGAGCTGAACGAGGCCTTCGCGGCCCAGGGCGTCGCGGTCATGCGCGACCTCGCACTCGACGAGGAGATCACCAACGTCAACGGCGGAGCGATCGCGATGGGACACCCGATCGGCTCGAGTGGAACCCGCATCGTTGTCACCCTCATCCACGAGATGATCAAGCGTGACCTGGTCCTGGGCCTGGCCACGATGTGCATCGGCGGCGGCCAGGGCATCGCGATGCTGGTGGAGCGCAACTGAGCGCAACCCGTCACTGCGCGGACTCTGCTCCATCGCGCCGAACGGTTATCCTCAGAGCACGGTGATTCATGGTGGCCCGCGGGCTGAGCCACGAACCCACAGCCGTACGAGCTGAGCAACCACACGCTCGGCGCCCGCCGGCTCCCAATGTGTGAGCGGACGGCGGACATGTCAACAACCGGCCCTAAGGCCTGGAGCCAGACCATGCCCATCCCGAGACCGCCCACCGGTGACTCCGTGCGCCGACTGGTCACCGTCGGCGGCTTGCGGCTCAACGTGTCCGTCAGTGGCCGCGCTGGAGAGACGCCGCTGGTCCTGCTGGGCGGGATCGGCGCTCCGCTCGAGCTGTGGGAACCGTTCCGGCTCGCCTTCGGCTCCGAGACGGTCGCCATCGACGCGCCCGGCGTGGGTGGGTCCGAGAAGCTCCCTTGGCCGTACTCCATGCGGAAGATCGCCCGGGTATTCGACAGCCTCCTCGACCAGATGGGATACGGCGTCGTGGATGTGCTGGGATTCTCGTGGGGAGGCGGTGTGGCTCAGCACTTGGCACTGATTCGCGGCCGGCGCCTGCGCCGGCTCGTCCTGGTGTCGACCGGGTACGGGGTTGGGAGTGTCCCGGCCGACCCAAGCGCCCTGCTCCACCTGCTCACCCCGGCGAGGTACTTCTCACAGGGTCACTTCCTGCGGGTCGCCCCGTCCCTGTACGGCGGCGAGACGCGCCGGAACCCCGAGCACTTGCCCGGGCAGGCCGCGGTACGGTCGGCGCGGCGCCCCAGCGCGGTCGGGTATCTGCACCAGGTCGCCGCGGCGGCGACGTGGATGGCCCTGCCGCTGCTGCCGTTCATCCAGTCGGACACCCTGGTGCTGACCGGGGACGACGACCCGATCATCGACGTGAAGACGGCTCAGGTGATGGCCGCTGTTCTTCCGCATGGGCGCATCCATGTCGTCCCTGGTGCGGGACACATGTTTTTGGTCGACCAGGCTGCTGATGCTTCGGCAATCGTCACGGCGTTTCTGCGTGAGAGGCCGGCAGCGACCCGTGACATTCCGGCTGTGGCGGCGGGGTGAGTCCGCTGTCGCTCGCGGGCCGGCTGGTGGACTGAGTCAGCGACAACAGGCGCTGCGTCAACCGTTCTGCTGGTTGGCACTCCAAGCGGTACTATGAGGATATGCGCGGCCCCAAACCTCCCGCCTCGGTCGGCGAGTTCATCCGCTCGCAGCGAGAGCTGATGTCGCTGTCGATGCGCCAGCTGGCGGAGATGGCCGCGGTCTCCAACCCGTATCTCAGCCAGATCGAGCGCGGTTTGTACACGCCGTCGGCGCAGGTGCTCAAAGGTATCGCCACCGCGCTCGACGTCTCCACCGAAACATTGTTCGAGCGGGCCGGCCTTCTCGACGAGACAGTCAAACGCCCGACGCCCAGCGTCGAGGACGCCATCCGGCTGGACCCTGGGCTCACCCCCGAAGGCAAGCAGGCTCTGCTGCAGGTGTACCGGAGCCTGGTCGCCAGCCGGCCTCCCAGTGGCACCGACCGAGCGGCCGGGCAGAAGCGCGCTGCGCGGAAGCCGGCGCGACGGGGGCGCTGACCGGGGCCGTCCACCCTGGGTTGACAACCAAGCGCGTGCTTGGTATACTTAGCGCAGCCTCCTCAGAGGGACCCAGTCCGGGGCCCAGGGGCATTCGAGGACATCGCCATGACCGACTACACCGAGTACACCCGCACCGCCAGCGACACCGCGATCGAAAACCTGCAGCAGGCCAAGGACATCAGCCTTGCGTCCATCGAGGTTCTCAAGAGCCTGACATCCGTCCTGGTCCCGCTCAGCGTCTCCATGCTTCCCAAGTCGCAGGAGCTGGTCCCGACCATCGACACCGTCGTGAACCGCAGCTTCGACACCATCGTCAAGGTTGTCGAGTCGCAGTACAAGGTCGGAACTGACGCTCTCCATCAGCTCGGCTCCGCCGTCTCGTCGATCTAAGTCGGGAGGAGTGCCGGCTCAGCGCCGCGCACTCCCCGCCGAACCCGCCGAGAGGATGCGAACGCTCCTCTCGGCGTCGTCGTTCCCACTGCCGAAGACGCTGACATCAGCCGCCCCAGCCTGGTCACGACGTCTTGTTGGCGCTCCATGAGCCGGTGCCACCGTTGGCAACGTCCTTGTAGGAACCGGACATGCTGCTGCCGGACACCGTCCCCGTGTAGGTGACCACGCCGACTGCCCCGAAGCCGATGGAGCTGCCGGTCACCGTCCCGTTGATGTGGAGCGCCTGATTGGGAGAGGAGAGGTTGATGGTGCCGTCGAGAGCCGTCCCGGTCTGGGTCCACGTCAGGGTGAAGGTGCCGTTGAAGGGTCCGCTGTACTGACCCGACCAGTTCCCTGACAGATCGACGCTGGCGGCAGCGGCTGAGGTCGGCGGCGGAGTGCTGACCGTCGGGGTGGGCGTCGCGATGACGGGCGTGCCGACGGTGGGCGTCGGCGTGGTCGTGGTTGTCGACGACCCGCACGCCGCCACCAGTCCGGCGCTCACCATCAGGGTGACTGCAAGTGTGCCGCGAACCATGTCGATCCTCCTCAGGTGAAACCGATTGCGCTTGTTGGACGATGTGCGAGGTTGTCCGGCCGCACCCGGGGGCACGCGGGCGTCACGGCGCCTGCTCCGACTCCGGCGCCGCGGACGGCATGAGCGGTGCGCGATGCCGGTCGCCGGCAGCGATGGTCTGGTTGAGGAACGCGATCAGCTGCTGTGCATCGGTGAAAGTGATGTTCGTTCCCGTGCTGATGTGACCGGCCGTTCCACGCAGGCCCTGGGTGGGCTCGTCGCCACCCGGTGTCCACACCCGCACCATGAATGTCTCCATGGCGACGGATGGTACCCAGCCCCTTTCCGGCGGTCTTAAGGCAGCCTGAACGAGGCCGGGGCCTGCTTGGGGTCGCGGCGCTCACCGGGGAAAGGCGCCGGCTCGACGCTCAGGTCGTCCATGGCGCGGCGGTAGTTCAGGTAGTGACGGTGCGCTTCGCCGTGACGTCCGGCGTCCGCCAGTGCGCTGACCAGTCCCAAGTGGGCCTGCTCGTCGTAGCGGTCGATCTCCAGCACCCGGAGGTAATGTGGCACCGCCACGTCAGGGTCGGTCGCGTGCCGCGCGAGTGCTCGCGCCGCCGCCACGTACGCGGCGCGGGCCTCCTCGCGGGCCGGCGTGGCCCAGTCGTCGTACGGGTTCTCCTCGAGGAAGTCGCCCGCGTACGCGACCGTCGCATCCTCGAGGATGGGGATCGCCCTCTCTGTCTCCCCGCGTCGCAGGCACGCCAGGCCCTCACGGGTGGACGCCAGGAATTGCTCGAGGTCGATGTCGACGGAGTCCCGGTCGAGGCCGACGGAGTCCCTGTCGGCCACCACGAACGCCTCCGGCCCTAACCTGTGCTGGGGATCGAGCACACTCCGCACCGTTGTGAGAGCGACCGACAGCCGGTTGGCCAGCTTGTTCGGGTCCTCGCCGGGCCACAGCGTCTCCATCAGGTAGGGACGCGGAGCGGGCCGCCCGCGTCGCGCGACCAGTACCTTCAGCAGCTCGCGCGCCCGCTTCGACTGCCATTCGGACACCCGAACCACGTGGCCACCACGCAGCACGCCGCAGCCGCCGAGGGTTTGGATGCGCAGCGACGCGGGGTCGGATCGGCTCGCGAAGGCAAGCAGACCCGCCGCCACGTTGCCACCGGGATTCGCGCTCACCCCGAGCGATTCCAGTTGCCGCACTGCACGCCCGCGTCTTGCGGCCGACACCGGCCCGGTGTCGATCGAGGCGAGCGCGAGCTCGACCTTCGCCTCGCCGAGGGGGTTGCCGATCTCCCGCCACACGGCGGCAGCCTCAGCAAGCCGCTGGGCGGTGAGGCGACGCTCCGACGAGCCGGCGCCGGCGAGCGCGAGCGCATCCGCGAGGCCGGCGCGGTCGTGCCGGGCCCGGGCAACCGACATGGCAATGA
>JALYTM010000227.1 GCA_030854305.1 Candidatus Dormiibacterota bacterium | reverse complement strand
CCCGTGCCGGTCGATCCGTGCTGGAGCACGCGGACCCGCGGCACGGCCACGCGCATCAACACCAGCCACGACAGCATCGCCAGCGCCACTCCGCCGATCACGTCGACGACGTAGTGCTCGCCGAGGAACACCACGCTGAACCACACCGCAACGCACCACGCGAACGCCATCCACGCCCCCCGCGGGTACACCGGTCGCAGTGCCAGGAACCCGAGAAATGGGAACGCGGCGTGCAGCGACGGAAACGCGGCCACCGGGTTGGGGTTGAGGCTGGTGTAGTAGGGGCTGACCGCGCTCGGCAGCGTGGTGCCGATGATCTTGGTGAAGCCGCTGATCACGCCGTGCTGCTCGGCGTACCACGGTGGTGCGGTGGGAAGCAGCAGGAAGATCACGAACGCCACCAGCGCCATGCCCATCAGCGCGGTGGTGAAGCGGACGAACTGGGTCCTGTCGACCAGCCACAGCACCATGCCCACCGCCAGCGGGAACACGAAGTGGCAGAAGTACACCACCGTGGCCGCATACGACAGCACGCGCCCGATCGTGCCCACGTTGAGTGCCTGCTGCAGCACCGCCGTCGGCACGTGTCCACCGAAGAGCGTCGTCTCGATGTTGGCCAGGTCGGACACGTGCGGCGTGAACCCGGTCTTGTCGGCGATGCCGCGCATCGCCTCCCAGCCCAGGAAGATGACGATGAACGGGATCCAGTCGCGCAGGAAGCCGAGGAACCGCCCGCTGAGCACGGCCACCGGAATGAGCAGGAACAGCAGGTAGTCCGGTGACACCGAGATGCCGCGCCAGATCAGGATGCCGGCGGCGGCCAGCAGGTAGGCGAGTGAGATGGCCACGAGTGGGCCGGGGCGGCGAACGCGGCGGAGCACCTGGGGCACGACCAGCGGAGTCTACGCGGCGGCTCCACCCTCATCCTGTTGAGAATCGGCTGAGAAGCGTGCCCGGACACGAGGGACGCGCGATCGCCGCTCATATACTCGGTGAGTGACCGAGCCCACGCGGGTGCTCGTCGTCGATGACGAGCAGAGCATTCGCGACTTCATCTCACTCGGGCTCCGCCACGAGGGATACGAGGTCGAGTCCGCGGCCGACGGGCACGCCGGTCTGCGTGCCGTCGACAAGTTCAAGCCCCACTTGGTGATCGTCGACCTGATGATGCCGCGCATGGACGGCTGGGAGCTGTGCAAGGCGATTGCGGGCGACCAGCACCGCGGCATCATCATCCTGAGTGCGCGTGACGAGACGTCCGACCGCATCCAGGGACTGGAGATCGGTGCCGACGACTACCTCGTCAAGCCCTTCGACTTCGGTGAGCTCCTGGCGCGCATCCACGCAGTGATGCGGCGCCGCAACCCCGCCCAGTCGCGTGTCATCCGCGCCGGCGACCTCAGTATCGACACCGCCACCCGCGACGTGCTCGTCGCCGGGCGCGCGGTGAGCCTCAGCGCCCGCGAGTTCGACCTTCTCCTGTACCTCGCCATCAACGTCGACCACGTGCTGCCACGGCAGCGCATCCTCGACGAGGTGTGGGGATACAACTTCTTCGGCGACGAGAACAACGTCGAGGTGTACATCCGCTACCTGCGGCAGAAGCTCGGCGACCCCGACCACGGTCGGATTCAGACCGTGCGAGGCGTCGGCTACCGGCTGCGCAGCCTGTCCGCCGCAGCCGGGCCCAGCTGAGCGGCGCCGTGGGCGGTCGTCTCGCCTTCCTCTCCAGTGTGCGCTGGCGCCTCACCCTCGCCTACGTTGCCGTGCTCGCGGTCCTGCTCGGCGCCTTCGGGATCTACCAGTACGTGTCGCTGCGACAGAGCCTGATCAGCGCCCGCGTGGGCTCGCTCCAGGACGACATGACCACCGCCCGCACGCTGTTGGCGCGAGCCGGGCAGACCGCGGCGGCGCGTGGCCGCGTGCTCTGCTCCTCGTCGGCGGGGACTGACCTGGTGGCGCGCAGTGTCGCCACCACGGTGGCGGCGACGTCGGGGCACACCGTGGACGTGATCGTGTACGACCAGGCGCTGGCCCCGGTGGCCCAGGCGCCACAGAACGCATCGCTGCCGCACCTCAATCCCGCCGACCTCAGCAAGGCGGTGTCGGGGACGCGCTCGGGCCCCGAGATCGTGCCCGGGAGCGACGGCGAGGACCAGCTGGTCGTCGGCTTCCCGGTCCGCCAGGCGGTCAACACGGGACACACCTGCGGGGTGGCCCAGCTGAGCACGGCCATGGAACCACTGCAGCGGGTGCTCAACGAGGAGCTGATCCTCCTCGCCGCCGGAGGCGGGTTCGCGCTGGTGTTGGCGACGGTCTTCGGCGTGCTCCTCACCGGCCGCGCGCTCGGGCCGCTCCGCCGTCTCACCACCACCTCACGCCGGCTCGCCGGGGGGGACCTTCGCGCCCGCAGCGGGGTCGAGGGACGTCGCGACGAGATCGGCACCCTGGCGCGGTCATTCGACGACATGGCCGAGCGCATCGAGCAGTCGTTCACCGCCCAGCAGGAATCCGAGGAGCGTACCCGCCGGTTCATCGCCGACGCCTCCCACGAGCTGCGCACCCCGGTCACCGCGCTGAGCGGGTACATCGACGTGATCCGCCGCGGCGCCACGCCCAGCCCCGAAGCGCTCGACGCCGCGCTCGCTGCAATGGCGCGCGAAGCCTCCCGGATGCGGACCCTCGTCCTCGACCTGCTCACCCTCGCCCGCCTCGATGCCGAGCCGTCCGCCGCGCCCGGCACCACCGACCTGACCGAGGTGATCACCCACCACCTCGATGAGGAGATGCCGGGGATGCCGGCCCTGGTCACAAGGAGGCTGGACCGTGCCGTTGTGACCACAATCGACCGCAACAGCCTCGACACCATCGTGCGCAACCTGATGGTCAACGCCTGCAAGTACGCGCCCGCGGCGGCCCAGACGTGGACCGCGTGGGAAACCGGTGATCGCGCCTGTTTCGCGGTGCACGACATGGGACCCGGCATCGCCGGTGCCGACCTTCCCCACGTGTTCGAGCGCTTCTACCGCGGCGAGAAGACCCGCGCCCGCGAGGAGGGTGGCAGTGGGTTGGGCCTCAGCATCGTGATGGCCCTGGTGCGCGCCCACGGTGGCGATGTGGCCATCTCCAGCAGCGAGGGAGCGGGCACGACCGTGACGGTCGAGCTGCCCCGCGCGACGCAGCAGCCGCCTCAGCCTCCGCCGCCACCCGTGACGGTGCCCCCTCCTACAGGTTGAAGGGCGACTGGAAGGCGAACTGGTTGAGCACGGTGATCTCGTTGCTGAGCAACAGGAGTCCGAAGCCGAGCAGGAGGATGCCGGCGGCGATGTTGATGATCCCCATGCGCCGGTTGACCGCCCGGATCACGTTCTGCATGCGGTCGGCGAGCACGGCCACCAGCAGGAAGGGCACGGCCAGCCCGGCGCAGTACACGATCATGAACGGCAGGCCGGCGAAGTCGCCGCTGACCGCCACCTGCAGGATGGCCCCGAGCTGCGCGCCGATGCAGGGCGTCCAGCCCAACGCGAAAGTGATGCCGAGCAGGAAGGCCCCGAGCGTGCCGCCCATGGGCACGGAGTGGATGCGCCAGTCGCGCATCAGCAGGGGAATGCGGATCACGCCCATGGTCTGCAGCGCGAGCAGGATGACCATCGCCCCGGCGACGCGGTTGACCGCCAGCTGGTGCTGCAGCAGGAAGGTCACCTCGAGCGCCTGGAGCACGTAGAACAGCGCGATGAACACCACCACGAACCCGGCGACGAATGCCACGCCGTTGCCCAGCACCGGCACCCGCGTGGACGAGAGC
>JALYTM010000226.1 GCA_030854305.1 Candidatus Dormiibacterota bacterium | reverse complement strand
GGGTCGAGGAGGGTGGCCATGGATCCGCCAGTGTACCGAACATCCGTTCGCCTGACCAGGCGGCCACCCGCGGCGCGCTTGCGGGGATCCCTGCAATCGCACTGCAACGGCACGCCTCACCCTGTCGCGTAGGCAACGGGCGTAGGCGCCATAGTGAAATGGCGTGGTTGCAGGGAGGCTGCAGCCTGCCGCCGGGAAGCCTCAGCCTCGGTGCTGGGCCAGGCCCACCATCGCCACCGCGCCGGCGCCGATCGCGAGCAGCAGCAGGACAGTCCCGATCCCGAGAACGGCGACGCCGGTATGGATCAGCCCGGCCACCACCAGTGCGACGCAGAGCATCCAGAGCACCGCCACGGCGACGCCCATCTCCAGGGTGGCCGGCGTGACCCAGGTGCGGCTGAGGGACCCCGACCGCGGGCGGGACAGCATCAGCAGCATGAAGAGGTCGGCGACGGGACGGCAGCCCGCGCCCAGCCGGGCATCGCGGGCACCGGCCGGTCGGGGACGCGCGTCAAGCGGTTGGCCATCCGGGGATGGTACGACCGCCCTGCGAAGGCGCTGTCGCGGATGACCGTCAATACGCTCGCGCCGGCGGCAAACCAGCGCCACGGGTGGCGCCCGGCATCCGCCCCCACCTCTCGAAGAGCAGCCCGGGCACGGGCTTCGGACCGCACGGGCCGCACGACACCGCTACGGGAGGATCGCCGGCTGCTCCTGCGCCACCCAGTAGTGGGCAGCCGCCCGCGTGGCTTTCATCGCCTGCTCGAGGTCCTCGAGCACGAGCGCGTAGAAGTCGCGCCGCGCTTCGGTGTCGGCGCGGGGGTCGACATGCACGCCACGGCGACGCGCTTCGATCCACGGTGGCACCATCTCGAGGATGACCCTGCCGTCGTAGCTGACTCGGACGAGGCTGTCGTCGGCCTCGGGGACGCTGACCTTGATCGACAGGTCAACCCCGCCATCCGAGATGAGCTTCCAGGAGCGGCCCCAGGTGCGGTCAACCGGCGACCCGCCACTGACCACCGTGCCCGCGTTGAGCGTCCGCGCGCCGAAGAAGCGGTGGAGGAGCGAGCGGATGGGCTCGTCGAGGTCGCAGCCCACCCAGTTGGCCAGTGACGGCGCGCGGTTGTCGAGGTCGGGGAGCGCGATGCCGACCCAGTCCGACCCCAGTGCCTGGATGATGCCGGCGTGCCGGCGGCAGTACATGGCGTTGAAAGCGATCTGTTGATGAATGCGACACCACCCCGTGTCGCACCGCCTCTGCCGACGGTCGAAGTACGCGCACTGCACACCCTCCATTGAGCTGCAGTCCGGTTCGCAGCACGGCAGCGTTCCACGACGCTTGTCCAGCGTTGGTGGGGGCGGCGGCGGGGCTACGCTGTCGCGCGAGTCTTTGCGACGGAACATGTGTGATCACCATCGGCCTCGCGGGTGCCGAGACCGTGGTGCTGTGGTCACGGCTGTGCAACGGGTCCACTCGACCGCGTGCCACTAGAGGCGGCGGATGCTCCGGCGGGGCATCGGCGGTCCCCAGCGCGGTGCTCCACCGCCGCCCGCGAGCAGCAGCCTGATCACCCGGCCCCGCTGCCCCTTGTACGGCTCGAGAAGCTCCAGCATTCGGGCGTCGTCCCCGCGCGGCTCCCCAGCCAGGGCCCAGCTGACCACGTTGGGCAGGTGGTAGTCCCCCTCGGCGACGGCGTCAGGATCGCCGTGCGTCACCGCGACCGTTTCCGCCGCGGTCCAGGGGCCCACCCCGGGGAGCGATCGCAGACCCGCGGACGCCGCGTCCGCAGCCACCCCACCCAGCGCGTCCAGCCGCACAGCACGACGCGCCGCGTCGCTGATGACGCGGGCCCGCCGCAGTTCGACGTTGCACTGGTGGAACACCCAGTACGGAGCTGCAGCCAGCGCCTCGGGCGACGGCGGCAGCATCATCCCGTCCACCCCAGGTGCCGGCTCGCCGAGGCGCCGGACGAGGTCACGGTAGGCGCGCCGGGCGTCCATCCCGACCACTTTCTGGGCGAGAACCGTCCACACCAGCGCCTCCAGGACGGAGGTCCCCGCGGTCAGCCGGAGGCCGGGGTTGCGGTGCTGGGCGTCGCGCACCACCGCGTGCAACGCTCGCAACGCGGTGGGGTCGTCGTTGAGCCCGGCCAAGCCGGGCGCCAGGCACAGCGCGACGACGGCGCCGGGACCGGCCGCGCGCGTCACCAGCCGATCGCGTTCGATGCGAAGTTCCAGGGTGGCCGCACCGCCGGTGGTTCGAAACGCCCGCCAGACAGTGCCGTCGAGCGCCCGGAACGTGGGATCGGCGACGCCCTGCCGCAAGGGCGACATGGTTGCCACCAGGTCGACCGGTGCGTCAAGCCGGTGCTCCACGGTGGCCGACCACGGACCTGGCAGCGCGCCCACGTGTCCACCATACCGAGGACCGTCGACGTTTCGGCGCCCCCGAGCGGTCACCATCGTTTGCGGACACGCCGCCGCGGGGTACATTCGCATCTGTGCCGACAGCCTTCCAAGACTACTACGCCACCCTCGGCGTGCCCCGAGCGGCCACGCAGAAGGAGATCAAGGCCGCCTTCCGGAAGCTGGCGCGCAAGCACCACCCCGACCTCAACCAGTCCGACCCGTCGGCTGAGGCTCGCTTCAAAGAGGTCAACGAGGCCAACGAGGTGCTCAGCGATCCCGAGAAGCGCAAGCGGTACGACGAGCTGGGTCCGCGCTGGCGTGAGTACGAGGCGTGGGAAAAGGCGGGAAAGCCGGGGCCGGCGCCCTTCGGCGGAGCCGGTAGCGCCGTGCGACGCGGCGGCGCCGGCCCCCAGGTCGAGTACCGGACCGTTTCTCCCGACGAGCTGGAGAGCCTCTTCGGTGACCAGGAGCCGTTCTCGGACTTCTTCTACTCGATGTTCGGCGGGACGGGCAGCCCTGGTGGCCGCTCGCAGGCGGGCACGCCGCGTCGGCGGCAGGCGGTTGCGCGCCATGGCGAGAACGTCGAGGGCGAGACCGAGATCACCCTCGAAGAGGCCAACACCGGGACCAGCCGCACCGTCGAGCTGAGCGGTGACAGCGGCACCCGGCGGGTCCAGATCCAGATTCCGGCCGGGGTGGCCGACGGCGCCCGGGTGCGCGCGTCCGGCCAGGGAGTGCCCGGCAGCGGAGGCGGATCCGCCGGCGACCTGCTGGTGCGTGTCCGCATCCGTCCGCACCCGCGATTCACACGCCGTGGTGACGACCTGCACGTGCGCGTCCCGGTTCCGCTCGACACCGCGCTGCTCGGCGGCGATGCGGCGGTGACCACTCTGCGCGGCACCACCGCCACACTCCGACTGCCGTCGCCGACCCAGACCGGGGCCCGGCTGCGGCTGCGCGGACTGGGCATGACCCGGCTCCGTGGGGAGGGCAGTGGAGACCTCATCGCCGAGATCGACGTTCGTCTGCCCACCACGCTCGGCCCGGCGGCACGCGAGCTGGCCGAGGAGCTGCGGCGCGAAGGCGCGTGATCGGGCACCCCCCTGATCGGTCAGGCGTCGATGGCGTAGCGCAGCAGCAGGTGGTCGCCGGCGGCGCGAACCGACCGCAGCGTGCCGCGACGGCTGAACGGCGCAAACGCGGCTCCTTCCACCAGGCTGAGCCGGCGTGGGTCCGTCTGCCCCCGCCCGGCGAGCTGCGGGGCCACTGTGAGGAACAGGTCGAGCGGCACGCCTCCGTCCAACAGCGTGCCGAGCAGCGAGGGACCTCCCTCGCAGAGGACCGGGCCGTCCCCCGCCAGGCGATGCGCCTCGGCGACGATGGCGGCGGCCTCCAGGCGC
>JALYTM010000225.1 GCA_030854305.1 Candidatus Dormiibacterota bacterium | reverse complement strand
TGCCTCCCAGAGCGCGTCGCGTACCGTCGGCGCCACCAGCGACGCGCCCCGCCAACGACGCGCCAGCTCGGCCGGCGCGACCGCGCGTGCCTCAGCGGGCGCCGTGAAGACCACCTCGTCGGCGATCGGTCGCAGCTCGTCGAGCATGTCGTCGATGTCCTTGTCGGCCATCGCGCCGAAGACCACGACGGTCCGCCTGCCCTCCCGCAGCGACGCCAGCGCCGCCACCATCGCCGTGACCGCAGCGGTGTTGTGGCAGCCGTCGACCAGCAGCGGCGGCCGCCCGTCGACCCACTGCATGCGGCCCGGCCAGCACACCGAGGCGGCGCCGCGCACTGTCGACTCCTCGTCGACCGGGACGCCACGGGATCGAAGGGCGGAGGCAACGGCGGCGGCGGTGGCGAGGTTGGTGGCCTGGAACCCACCGAGGAGAGGTGACTGCAGCCGGGTTCCGTTCCACGTGACCGCCACGCCGCGGGTGCCGAGGCTCTCGGCGAAGCCCTCCCCGGTGCCCTCCACGACCGTGGTCGACGCTGCTCCGACGCGTGACGCCGCGTCGAGCACCACGGTCCGCGCAGGTTCGGTGGCGGCGGTGACGACGTCGTTGCCGGGCTTGATGATCGCAGCCTTCTCGGCGGCGATACCCGCGAGGTCGTCACCGAGCTGCTGGCGGTGGTCGAACGCGACCGTGGTCACCACCGCCACGCCGAGGTCGAGCACGTTGGTGCTGTCGAGGCGTCCCCCGAGGCCCACCTCGCACACCAGCACGTCGGGCTGCGCCTCGTGGGCGGCGAGGATGCCGGCCGCGGTGATCGCCTCGAAGACGGTGATTCCACCGCGGTCGGGGCCGAGGCCAGACCCGGCATCAAGCGTCGTGTCGATGAGCCGCGAGAACGTCGCCTTCGACACCGGCTCTCCGTCGACCACCACTCGCTCACGCCAGGACACCAGGTGCGGCTTGGTCAGCAGAACCGATCGCAGCCCGGCGGCGCGCACCATCGAGTCGACCAGCGCGCATACCGACCCCTTGCCGTTGGTGCCCGCGACCAGCACACCGACGAGGCCGCGGTGGGGGTCCCCGAGCGCGGTCAGCAGTGCCTCGGTGCGTTCCAGCCCCAGCTTGATGCCGCGCCCCTCGAGCGTCTCGAGCGCCCTGACGCTGTCGCGGTAGGCGGTGCTCAGCTCCACGGCCACGACGCGGCCATGGCGTCTGCAGGCGACGGGCGTTCCACCGACCGTCGCAGCCACGCCCCCCAGGCCCGCTGCCGAGGGCGGACGTCGTCGAACGCCTCCACCTCGGGGACGCGCACCAAGCCGCCGGTCTGGTGGGCCACGGCGGCCTGGAAGTCCTGGTACTCGTAGAGCGTGGCGGCGTCGACCACGGCCCGGCCGCCGCCGCCGCACTCGACGACGAACCCGAACAGGCGGCCGCTGTCGGCGTCGAACGTGGAGCGCGGACTGATGGTGGTGACCGCTCGTGCGGGCAGGAGCGAGGCGATGTGGTCGAGCCATGCCCGCTGCGGGTCAGCGTCGTGTTCCACCCTCTCGAAGTGGAACAGCTCCCCGCTCAGCGCGGCGACGGCGACCAGGAACTGGCGCTGGTACAGCAGGTCGGAGCCGTTCAGCGCGACGCTCCCGAGGGTCACCTCGTCGTCACCGACGAAGGTGACCATGAACGGCCGCGCGTACGGCTTGGCGGCCTCGTGCTCAGAGAAGCGCAGCCGCAGGGCAGGCACGGCGGCTCAGCGCGACGAGACGGCCACGGCGCCGCCGCGTCGAGCAGCGCACAGCGCCACGGTGTTGCGCATCAGCATCGCCACCGTCATCGGTCCCACTCCGCCGGGCACCGGTGTGAGCCACCCCGCGACCGGCTCGACCGACGCGCGGTCGACGTCGCCGCGCACCCTGCCGTCGATGGGCGTGGTGCCCACGTCCACCACGCATGCACCCGGCTTGACGAAATCGGCGGTGATCATCCCCGGCCGTCCGATCGCACACACCAGGATGTCGGCCTCCCGGCACACCGCGGCGAGGTCGACGGTCTTGGAATGGCAGACGGTCACCGTGCAGTCGGCGTTGATCAGCAAACTGGCCATCGGTCGGCCCACCAGCGCGCTGCGGCCGAGGACAACCGCGCGTCGGCCCACCAGGGGCACCTGGTGGCGGCGCATCATTTCCATGCACCCCGAGGGAGTGCAGGCGACCACCGGGGGCGACGCCCCCTCGGCGAGCAGCCCGAAGTTGAACGGGTGGAGGCCGTCGGCGTCCTTGTCGGGGCGGATCGCGTCGAGCACGCGGTCGGGATCGACCTGCTCGGGCAGCGGCAGCTGCACCAGGATGCCGTCAATGCCCTCATCGGCGTTGAGCATCTCGACCAGCGCAAGGATGTCGGCGGTGCTGCTGTCCCCGGGTGGGGTGTGCAGGTCGAACCGAATACCCACCTCGCCGGCGACGCGGCCCTTGCTGCGGACGTAGGTGGCCGATGCCGGGTCATCGCCGCAGAGCACCACTCCCAGCCCCGGCTGAGCGCCCGCGGCGGTCAGCTCGGCCGCACGCTGTGCCGCTTCGGCACGGACCTGCACCGCGATCGCCCGGCCGTCGATGATCACCGCGCTCATCTCAGCTCTCCCGCTCACGCTCGATGACCACCGCGAAGCGGTTGAAGACCCCCGCGATCGGCGGCTGCTTGGCGACGCGCACGCGAACGGCGAGGATGCGCGGGTCGCGGAGCAGCTCGGCAGCGATGTCCGCGGCGACGGTCTCGAGCAGGTTGTGCCGCCGCGTCTCCACCACCGACCGGACTGTCTCGAAACAGCGGACGTAGTCGACGGTGTCGTCGAGGGCGTCGGAGACGCCGGCGGCCTCGAGGTCGGTGCGGATCTCGACGTCGACGTCGACCCTGCCGCCGAGCGTCCGCTCGGCATCGACGTCTCCGTGGTGGCCGAAGAACTGAAGCCCGTCGAGGTGCAGTCGGTCGGTGGCCGCCATGTTCCGCCGATTGTACGGAGGCCGCAGCACCGTCCCGGCGTTGCCCGGCTCAGCCCGCCTCGGAGGTCGGCTCCGGCCGCAGCACCTGCTCCCGCTTGCTCACGGGGTTGACCATGACCACCTGGAAGAGGTCTTCGAAGTCGCACTGGAACAGCTCCATCAGCGACTGCCGCAGCTTGGGCCCGGGGTTGCGCGTCCCGGCTTCGAGCGCGGGGATGTAGTTCTGGGTGACGCCGAGGCGGCGCGCCAGCTCGCGCTGGGTGAGGTGATGTCGGTCGCGCATCGCCCGGAGGCCGATGGCCCGCACTTCCACGTTCATCCGTTCGAGGGTATGACGGAACCGTGGTTTTGTCAACGCGGAATGGCGCGCGTGCGCGGTCGAGCTGGTCCTGCCCTCTCTACACTCGTCGTCATGTGTCGCGTCTGCGGGAAGCGCCCGGAGATCCCTGACGAGCGGTACGGACGGTGCGAGTCGTGCGCCAAGAGCGGTCGGATCGTGTACCGGTTCCGCCTCGGACCGACGCGTTCGGGCGACGGGCTCACCGTGCGAGCGGGCGAGCTGTCGCCACGCGCGCTGCGTCAGAAGTGGCGCGAGAAGCTGGCGGCGTTCTCAGCCCACCCGGCGGCGCGGTCCCAGCTCGGGCTGCACGAGCTGGAGATGGTCACTGCCAAGGAGCGGCTGGAGACGATCCGCGTCGCCGAGGACCTCGCTCCGCGCGCGGACGAGGCGCTGGCCGCGCTGCGCGAGAAGCTCGCCGGCCGCTAAGCACTCAGCCCGAACAAGAACGCGCTCGACCCGATGGGCCCACAGGCATCCACCTGCGGGCC
>JALYTM010000224.1 GCA_030854305.1 Candidatus Dormiibacterota bacterium | reverse complement strand
CGCTCGGTCCGAACGGCATGCCGTGGACGGCCGCCGCGGCTGTGGCAGAGTCCGGCCACACCGACGTCACCGAATCGGTGTCGACGCGCACGTCCGAGAAGCCGGCCGCCATGAACGCGTCCGCGAGGCGCGCCGCGCTGAGGCTGTGCATCGACATGTCGTACGCCCGCGGGAAGGGCTCGCCGATGCCCGCGGCGGCAAGCGTCTCAATGACCGGCATGAACAGGCCGTGGTCGCGACCACGGGCCCAGACCGACGCGGCGGCCACGCAGCCCGGCCGCAGCACCCTGTGCATCTCCGCGATTGCGGCGGCCCGGTCAGGGATGAAGTGCAGGGCCTGCTGGCACAGGACGACGTCGAAGCTGCGGTCCTCGAA
Source organism: Candidatus Dormiibacterota bacterium (assembly GCA_030854305.1). Classification (GTDB taxonomy): domain Bacteria; phylum Chloroflexota; class Dormibacteria; order Aeolococcales; family Aeolococcaceae; genus Aeolococcus. Next base: position 3,459 of record JALYTM010000224.1, on the reverse strand, counting down.
CGGCATTGCGGTGGCGGAGCACTCGACGAACTCGATCGCGGCACTGCCTGGCTCGGCGTCACGCGAGCGGTTGACATCCAGCATCGCCGCGCTGATGTCGGCGGCGGTCACCGTGCCGCCGCGCCCCACGGTCCGCGCGGCCGCGTGGGCCACCACACCGGTCCCGCTGGCCACGTCGAGCACCCGCTGCCCGACCGAGACACCGGCCGCGGCGAGCAGGACCTCGGCCCACGGCTCGAACAGCTGCGGCCGCATGAAGCGGTCGTACGCCACCGGCACCGACTGGTCGACGAAGGCCCGGCTGATCGACGTCGCGTCAGGCTGGTCCACCTCCAAATTATCGGTCAGCAGGTGGCCGGCGCGGTGGCCTGCACTCCCGGCATCGTTCTCCAGCCAGGACCAGTTCGGTTTCACGACGATATTGAAACGGAGGGGCCGCGCTGAGCGCGACCCCTCCGAGCTTGGAAGGCGGTGATGCGTATGCCTCCCGTGGTGTCCTAGATGGACTCGAGTTCCAGGGCGAACGCGGTGTCGTTGCGAGAGCCGGATGCGCCGTCATTCGGCCAGAGCGACGCGGTCCACGCGGTGACGCCCTTGTTCGTATCAGACACTCCCGTAGAGAGGCCCGGCAGCGTGCCTGTCCGTACCGTCGTGCCGGGGAAACCCATGCTCATCCCACCTGGAGGAGCGCCCGTGCTGAAGGCAACGCATGCAACCCACGACGTTCCATCAGGCTTGGAAAGGGACAGCGCAGGACACGTCAGCGAGGTGGTGTTCCCACCGAATGGATTCCCATTCGCAGCCGTGGAGGCGACGTTGGTTCCGATGGCCGCCACTCCGCGGTAGACGGCGACCAACTCGCTCTGTGCGCCGTTGACCGGAACTACGGTGTCACTCGCGGCGAGCACCCTGTACGACATGCTGACGCCGGGCGGGCCAGTCACCGCCGTGTATCCATTGGGAAGCGTTGGAGTGTAGCCGCCGCCAATCACGATGGCCATGTCCCCGGGCTGGGTACCAGCCGGCGGGGCCAAGGCGGTGTTGCCCGCGGGAGTTCCGTTCGTCGCACCGACGAATGAGACCTGGGAGACATGAGTGGACTGTTCCTTGCAGGTGGCGGTGTAGGTCACCGATGCCGACTGACCAAGGTCCGCGTTGGCGAGCCCGGTCCAGGTGAATCCGACGTTCGTATATGCCTGGGAGGCGCCCTGCGCCAGCATCGCATCGACCCCCATCGACGGCGAGGGGGTGAGCAGGCTCATCCGCCCGTTGCCGACCATGCCACCCGAGGTGATCGCCCAGGTGACGTCAATCGGGATCTGGCCGGAGTTGGTGACCGTGACATTTGTGGGGTACGAGCCCGCGCTCTGTGCCAGGATCGTCGGTGCCGTGATTGTGATCGAGTGCCCGTGCACCGGAGAGGCGTGCGGGTCAGCCGACGAGACGACGCAACCGAAGGTGCCGACCTTCTGAGTCACGGTCGCCGTTGCGCCGTCAGAGAATGAAGAGCCGACGCCCACCCCGATGAGGCTGAGCGCCGCGAGGGCGCCGATTCCTGCTGTCCATCTACGAGTATTCATGACCATCCTCCTAGGACGCGCTCTGCGCAGTCACCGTGTAGGTGACGGTGATGGTCTGACCAGCGTTGGCACTGCTCAGTTCCGTCCACGCCAGGCCGCCGCTGTAGTCGCGGTGATCCCCCGACGCGAGCGTCACTTGACCGGGGTTGACGAAAAGGTTGGAGAAAGGAGCCGACACCGTGGAGGCTGCCACGGTCACGTTGGCGGGGATACTGCCGGTGCTGGTGACGGTGAATGGCACCACGCAACCGGTTGCACTCGCCGCCGAAGCCATGATCACGGGGCATGTGTAGGTCAGGGTGTGGACAGAGTTGCCCGTGCTGATGTTGCCCGTGTTCACCGCGACGGTGTGTGTCGGGTCAGTGTTCGACAGGGACGATGTGATCTGGATCTCGAACGTCCCCACCGAGATGTTGGCGGTCGCGGTTGCGCTGTCGCTGAACACAGCCCCGACACCCACTCCGATGAGTGCCAGCACCGTTGCCCCGGCGGCGACCAGCCCCGCGGTTTGACGAAGACGCTTCCTGTTCATGAGATACCCCCCAAGGGTTGTGTGGATGGTTGGACCGGCGCATGCCGGAAATCGCGAAGGAAGAGGACGGCGAGGACGAGCCCCGAGGCGATGAGCGCCAAGCCGATCCAGAGGCGGCTGATCAACGACGCAGTCCAACCCACGTAGGGAACATCGCCGACCATGCGATACGCGGTGTCACCGCGCAGCGTCGCCGGTCCCCAGGGATCATTGATGTTGTTGGCGTCGCCCCTGGTGGTGACCGTGGTCTTGCCGTCAGTCCGTGACAGCGCCACGATGCGGTGCATCGTTGGGGTCGTGGAATTGTTCGGTGCGTAGTAGCTCACGACGTCACCGACGGTGAGGTCCGATGCCGGCACCTGCCAGAGCAGCGCGAGATCACCGGTGGACACCGAGGGCTGCATCGACCCGGAGAGCACCGGGGAAAGGGCGAGATGGCCAGTCCGCACGGCGACGGCGACGCCGAGCAAGCCCACCACAACAGCCGCGACGACGACGACGAGGACGGCTGCGCCGATGCGCCGCGCGAGGCCGAAGCGACCTTTGCCCGCGGTGGTTGCGACGTCTCTCACTGCGGCGCCACCCAGGTCGGGTGTCGCCGCGTCCCGCTCGACTGGCTCAACTGCTGTGTCCATGCAAGGAGCATCCGGCCGATGCCGTCTCACTCGCAGTCCCGTCAGAGTCTCAATCTTTGAGACCCGCACACCGAAATGTTCGCCCCCGGCCTTGCGGACCGAACGCCGGGAGCCCTGTGAATCAGGAGTCCGAGAGGCGCTCCGCGACCAGCTCGATGCCGAGGTGCAAGCGCCGGAACATGGTCGCTCGTGAGAGGTTCATGCGCTCTGCGAGTGCCTCGAAACTCGGCGATCCCTTGAGGTGGTAGCTGCGCAGCAGACGTCCCGCCTCGGCCACGCGCGGGGAGTTCGATGCACAGAGCGTGCCGATGATGGCGGTCATGCGTGCGCGCAACTGCTCGGACGTTGCCGCCGGTATCAGCAGGCCCGCCGCCGGAGGGTGGCTGCCGCCATGGACCGATTCATCTCGCAGCCATTCCAGGGAGTGCCTTGCGAAGTCGAGCATCTCGGGAGAGACGGACGGGGGCTTGCGGAGGGCGGATGAGGCAGTTGCACCGGCCACGTCTCCCGGCTGAGGCTCGGCGTCCCGGCCGCCGCCGGGCGGGGACAGGGCGGCGCTCTCCGCCTCCGCACACCAGTGGGGACGGCGGCTCCGGAGATCCAGTGCCAGGAGCGAGCGAAACGGCTCAGCGATGGCGTATCCGGTGGGCTCCAGCTCAACGATGCTCAACGCCGCGAATTGGCCGATGTGTTCCCGGAGGCCGGCACCGGC
>JALYTM010000223.1 GCA_030854305.1 Candidatus Dormiibacterota bacterium | reverse complement strand
GCCTTCGATCCGGCCTTTGACGCCGGCCGAGTCGAACATGGGGACGAGCGTGTGGGCGGCGTCGTCGGTCAGCCAGATGACACAGCGGGTGCAGATGCCGAGCCGCAGCACGCTGGCCGCGACCGCGCCGAGCACGTAGTGAAGGTTGAGGCTGCCGGTGAGCTCCCGGCTCAGGTCGACCACCATGCGCAGACGCTCGGCGTGGTCGGCCGCCTCGCGGCTGGTGACCAGGCCGGTCGCGCGGGTGCTCTCCAACACATTGCCCAAACTGGTCAGCCGCAAGCCGATCGACCGCAGCTCAGCAGGGCCGTGCTCGGGCACTTCAGGGGCAGCATAGTCGCCGCTCTCGAACCGCCTGAGTGTCCCCAGGATGCCGGTCACGGGGGCGACGATCCAGGTGCGCAGCTGCCGCCGCGAGCGCCACCAAAGGAGCGCGCCGACGACGACCAGGAGGCCCTCGAACGCAAGTGCGCCGTTGGAGATGGCGCTGGAGTCGGCTTCGAGTTGGTTGATTCGCGTCTCCAGGAGCAGCTGGACATCCGCCCCGGTGCCGCGGTAGGCATCGAACAGCGTCTTGCCCTGCTGGAGGAAGGCGTCCAGCTGACCGGGGGGTTCGCCTGCCTGCAGCGCGGGGCCGGCCCACTGCGTCAGCCACGTCTGCTCCGCCAGCCGCAGGTTGAGGAAGGGTGTGAAGGCGGCGGGCTCACTGCCGAGCAGCTGCTGGAGGGACGCGTTGCCCCGGCTCAGCTCGGCCTCGCCCGCCGTGTACGGCTGGAGCAGCACGGCGTCATGCGCCGCGAGGTACCCGCGCAGACCGGTTTCTTCGTCGAGCATGCCGGAGGTGGCAAGTTGGAGGGACTGGCTGGCGTCGATGTACTTTGTGGTCTGCTCGAAGATCACCGTTCGCCAGGCGCTTGTCCCGACGAGGAGGCCCAATGAGACGATGGCCAGGGCGGCCAGCCGCGCGAGGACGCCTGTGACGGACTGGTCGAGGCGCCGTGGTCGTTGGTCGCGGTGGCGGAATGGCATGAGGGTTCTGCCTCATGCTAGGCAGTGCCCACCCCGTCTCCGGCCGAGCGCGTGGGTCGTCACCGAACCGTACCCATCCGCAACTCCTGGTGCCGCCTTGACCCCGCCCTAATCATTAGGCTATCCTAATCAAATAGATAGTCTAACCATTAGGGAAGCACGAACATGCCGGACGCGCGCAGCCTCGGGACCCGCCAGAAGGCGCTGATCATGGTCGCGATCATGATGGCCCTCTTCCTGGCCGCACTGGACCAGACCATCGTGGGCACGGCGCTGCCGCGGATCGTCACCGATCTCGCCGGCAACAACCTGTACACCTGGGTCGTCACCGTCTACCTCCTCAGCTCGACGGTCACCGTGCCGATCTACGGGAAGCTCTCCGACGTCTACGGTCGCCGGCCGCTCCTGCTCATCGGCGTCGTGCTGTTCCTCCTGGGGTCGGCACTGTCCGGCCTTTCGCAGTCGATGACCGAGCTGATCATCTTCCGCGGCATCCAGGGCCTTGGCGCCGGCGCCATTTTCCCGATCGCGCTGTCGGTGATCGGCGACCTGTTCAGCCCCGCCGAGAGGGGCCGCTACCAGGGCCTTTTCGGAGCCGTCTTCGGCCTCAGCTTCATCATCGGCCCCTTCCTCGGCGGCTTCCTGACCGACAACCTCAGCTGGCACTGGATCTTCTACGTCAACCTCCCCATCGGGCTCGCGGCACTGGCGGTGATCACCACCCAGCTGCCCAACTCCGGCAACACCCGCGGGGTCCGCGCCCGCGACCTCGACTTCCTCGGCATCGGGGTGTTCACTCTCGCCGCGGTCAGCCTGCTGCTGGGACTCACCAACAAAGGCCTGACCGACTCGAGCGGGTCGCTGTACGGCTGGACCTCGGCGAACGTCCTCGTCTACCTGGTCGCGGCCACGGTGCTGACCGTGGGCTTCGTGCTGGTGGAGCACGTCGCCAAGGAGCCGATCATCCCGCTCGACCTCTTCCGCAACCGCACCTACACCACCGTCAATGTGGCCACATTCTTCATTGCGTTCGGCTTCTTCTGCGCGATCATCTTCCTGCCCCGCTACTTCCAGGCGGTGCAAGGGCTGTCCGCCACCGCGTCGGGGTACCGGACGTGGCCGCTGATGCTCGGCCTGATCGCCTCGAGCACGCTCGGTGGCCTGCTGGTCAGCCGCACCGGCAAGTACAAGGTGATGCTGGTTGGATCGGCGGTGATCCTGACGCTGGGCATGTTCCTGTTGACCCGGCTCACCGTGGGCACGGGCTACTGGACGCTGTCGCTGTGGATGCTGATCGCCGGCGTGGGCGTCGGCCCCGCCTTCTCGGTGACCACCGTCGCGCTGCAGAACGCCGTGCCGTTCCAACGCATCGGCGTCGCCACCAGCAACATGACCTTCTTCCGCCAGATCGGTGGCTCGGTCGGCCTCGCCGTGGCCGGCACCATCTTCGCCTCCACGTTCGCCTCCGAGCTGCCCAGCTCGCTGGTCAGTCACGGCGTCCCGGCGGCGGTGGTGACCCAGCTGTCGCATGCCAGCGGTGCCGCCACCGAAAGCCTGACCGGGGTCGGCGACCTCAACAGTCAGCTCGCCAAGGCGCTCCCACCCCAGGCGCAGCCGGCCATCCCCAGGGTCGCCGCCGCGATCCAGGACGACCTGTCCGCGGCGATCGCCGGCCTGATGTGGCTGGGCGCCGGGTCCGCGTTGCTGGCGCTGCTCTTCCTCATCGCCATGCCTGAGCTGACGCTGCGACGGACCACCACGCACGAGGAGGCGGCGACGCCGGCGACGCCCGCGGTCGCGGTCGCATGAGCGACGGAGACGCCGACGGCCGGCCGCTCGAGCTGCGCGACGCTGTCGACGCCGTCCAGGACTGGATCAACCGCCGCCAGCGCGCCATGGTGGCCCACCTCCACTCCTGCAGCCAGAGCCCCGCGCAGCTCAACGTGCTCGGCGTCCTGCGCGAGCTCGGTTCCGCCACGGTCAGCAGGCTGGCCACCCAGCTGGGCATCTCCCCGCCGTCGGCCAGCGCCATCGTCGATCGCATGGTGGACGGCGGGCTGGTGGTCCGCACCCGCAACGACGAGGACCGGCGCATGGTCACCGTCGCTCTCTCGCCTGCCGGTGAGGTTGCCCTACGGCAGGCCGTCGGCGGACGGAAGGAGATGCTGGAACGGGTGCTCGCGCAGCTCACCGACGAGGAGCGCCGCGACACCATCCGGGTGCTGCGCCGCCTCGACGAGGCCATCGCCGCCGACTCGGCAGCGGCCGAGCCTCAGACGGCGGCTACCCGCGACTGACGGCGCTCCGGCACCTTGAGGGTCACCGACAGCTCCAGGCCGAGGTAGGTCCGCGCCACCAGCTCGGCCAGGCGGGTGACCTCGCCGATGTCCAGCAGGGCCACCAAGCGGTGGAGCGACTCCCGCTGGACGGTGATCGCTTCGCCGAGCACGCACTCGCCCTTGTCGCTGAGACGGACGCGCACCTGGCGCCGGTCCTCGCCGTCGCGGATGGTGTCGAGCAGCCCGGCGTCGTTCAGCTCGCGCACCAGCAGCGAGATCCGCGACTCCGGGCAGCGCAGCTCCCGCGCGATCGCGCTCTGCACGGTCCCGTCCAAGCCCGCGCCGGCGACCGTCAGCAGCAGGTGGTAGCGCTGCTCGGTGAGGCCGGAGCGGCCCAAAGTCGCCGCCATCACCACCTGCGCCTCCTGGAACGCGCTGCGCAGCTGCGCCACCAGTTGGATGTCGGCGAGCGCATTGCGCGCGAGGTCGCTAGTACCCTCCGACGGATGAGACCGCGACATGGCGCGAA
>JALYTM010000222.1 GCA_030854305.1 Candidatus Dormiibacterota bacterium | reverse complement strand
CATGGACGCCACCGCCGGCGCCCCCGCGTCGGACATCCTCAACCAGTGGTCCGAACAGGACCTGACGGCGTTGATCCGTACCTACGGCGAGGACCGCTTCGCCCGTGGCATCGCTGTCGCGATCACCCGCGCCAGGTCGGTCGAGCCACTGACGACCACAACACAGCTCCGTGAGCTGGTGGAGCGGACGGTGCCGCGCCGCTTCTGGCCGAAGCGAATCCACCCCGCCACCCGAACCTTCCAGGCACTGCGCATCGAGGTCAATTCCGAACTGGAGAGCCTCGCCGCGGGACTGCAGGCAGCGATTCGAATTCTCCGGCCCGGTGGGCGTCTTGGGGTTGTCTCCTTCCACTCCCTTGAGGACACCATTGTCAAGAACGCACTCCACGTCGCAGCACAGCACTGTCTATGTCCGCCCCAACAGACACACTGCACCTGCGCTCACCGGGCCTCTCTCCTCCTTCTCAGCCGCAAGGCGATCAAACCTGACGCCGGCGAGCTCGCCACCAACCCGCGAGCCCGCTCGGCTCGGCTCCGAGTCGCCGAGAAGCTCGCTCCCGCCTGAGGCGTTGCCGCCTCGCCGCTCCCGTCGTTCCTCACCACGTTCCCCCACACGGAGACCCGGGCAGTGCCCAGACATCCACATCGTTCTTCGTCCGACGACCTCGGCGACGTGCCCCTGGATGACGCGCCGGCGCGCCGTTCGCGCCTGCGCCGTGGTGGTCCGCGCACGCCGTTGCCCCTGCTTCCGCTGATCGCCGCACTTGCCGGGGTCGGGGTGGCGTACGTCAGCCAGACGGCACACGCCACGCAAGCGGTCTACCAGGCCGGCGCCCTCGCGCGACAGAACCAGAAGCTGGCGGGGCAGAGCGCTCAGCTGGGTGACCAGCTCGGGCAGCTGCAGAGCGCCGAGCGCATCGTGGCCGCGGCCCAGACGCTGGGGATGCGCCCGGCGGCCCGCTGGACCTACCTCGATACGCCGATCAAGCCGGTGGTGGGTCTGTTCGCTCCACAGCTGACCACCACGCAGCAGTCCCGCGATCCCCTGCAGCAGTTCGTCGCCACCGTCGGCGGCGCCATCGGGCTCCACGGTCGCGGAGAGACCTCGCCGTGAGCGGGCGGCGCCGCGACGCGCCGTCCGGCCGGGTTCGCGGCTGGTTCGTTGCCGACGCGCCCGACTTCCGGCATCGCAGCACCTGGTTGGTGCTGGCGTTCGCGGCCATGGCGGTGGCGGTGTCGGCGCGTCTCGTCGATGTCCAGCTTGTCCAGCACAGTGCGCTCGCCGCCGCCGCCACGGCGAAGCACCAGAGCTCGGTGACCATCCGTGCCACCCGCGGACGGATCCTCGACAGCAGCGGACGCGTCCTGGCCAGCAACCAGACCAGGTACGACGTGTTCGCCGACCCCGGCCTGATCCCCCGCGCCACGCGCGTGGGGGTGGCCGAGCAGCTGGCGCCGGTTCTGTCCCTGACCCCTGCCGCGGTGCTGCAACTGATCTCCGAGCCCACCCGGTTCGTCTACCTGTCGAAGGGCGTATCGCAGGGTGTCAGCGACCGGCTCAACAACCTCGACTATTCGGGCATCGTGGTGGTGCCTACCGAGCAGCGCGTGTACGAGCCGTCACCGGTTGATGGGGGCTCGTTCGCGGCCAACCTGCTCGGCTTCGTCGACCCGGACGGCAACGGACAGTACGGGCTCGAAAGCTATTACAACTCGATCCTGCGCGGCACCGATGGACATCAGTCGACGATCAGGGACGTCACCGGCAGCTCGATCACACTGAGCAACGACCCCCAGTCGGCAGCGCGAAACGGTTCAGACCTGCAGCTCGGGCTCGACTCGACGGTGCAGTACTGGGCCGAGCAGGCCATCGCCCAAGCGGTCGCCAGCGCACAGGCCACCTCCGGCACGCTGATCATGATGGACACCAAGACGGGGGCCATCCGCGCGTGGGCCCAGGCCCCGACGTACAACGCGAACACCTACTACAACTCGCCCCTCGCCAACTTCCGCGACCTCGCAGTCTCCAACCTGTATGAGCCCGGCTCGATCGAGAAGGTGGTCACCTTCGCCGGCGGCCTCAACACCGGGGCGATCGCGCCGCAGACGACCATCAACGAGGGCCCGGTCACCATCGACGGGGCCACGATCCACGACTGGGACTACCGCGCCCATGGCGTCATCACCATGCAGAAGGTGCTCGACGACTCGCTCAATGACGGTGCCGTCAAGGTGGGCCAGTTCATGGGGCCGACCGCGTTCTACAAAAATCTCCTGGCGTTCGGTTTGGGCGCCCCGACCGGCGTCGACCTCGCCGGTGAGCAGAACCAGCCACTGGGGGCGCAGAACACGTGGAGCGCGCTGGACCTCGCGGAGGCGGCATTCGGCCAGCACGTGCTGGTCACGCCCATCGAGGTGCTCGCCGCCGTCAACGCCGTTGCCAACGGCGGCGTATGGGTGCAGCCGCACGCAGTCCAGGCGGTGATCGACCCGTCGACGGGGGTGGCCACACCGTTGGTGCCGACCACGCGGAGGGTCATCTCGGCGACGGCCGCGACGACGCTCGCCAGAATGATGACCGGTGTCGTCGAAGACAGCGGCGCCGAGGGATCGGCGGCGAAGATTCCCGCGTTCAAAGGGCAGGTCGCCGGCAAGACGGGGACGGCGAGCGTGGCGGTCAACGGCCGTTACGGCTCCGACGTCATCGTGTCCTTCGCCGGCTTCCTGCCCGCCAACAACCCGCAGTTCAGCATGCTGGTGGTGCTCAACTACCCGCACGAGAACCACATCGTGCGCTTCGGCTCCACCCTGGCCGCACCGGTGTGGAAGCAGATCGCGCAGGTCGCCATCGACCAATGGCGGATCATCCCTTCGTGAAACACGCGGAGGTGGTCCTGGTGGCGAGCGTGGTGGCGGGGCTGGCCGGCTACCCGCTGCTGATCAGCTGGCTGGCGCGTCACGGCGCCGGTCAGAGGATTCAGGAGTACAACGCCCTCGCCACGCACCGCGTCAAGCAGGGCACGCCGACGATGGGTGGCGTGCTCTTCTGCGTCATCATCGTTGCCGCGTGGTTGGTCTTCGACCGTGGACGGGCCGGCTTTGTGGCGGTGTTCGCGCTGAGCGCCGGCGCTCTGCTCGGCATCCTCGACGACATCGCCAACGTGCGCGGCCAGGGGGCGCTCGGCCTCGACGTTCGCCACAAGCTCGCGCTCCAGGCGTTCATCGGCCTGCTGATCGGCATCGGCCTCAACGTGATCGGCGCCTCGCGCCAGGCGTTCCCCGGCCTCGGGACGCCCGACCTTCGCGGCGCCGGGATCATCATCGTGAGTGCGCTGGCGGTGGTCGCGGTCAGCAATGCGGTCAACCTCACCGACGGTGTCGACGGGTTGGCGGGCAGCTGCAGCCTGGTCGTCTTCGCCGGCCTGCTCGCCGTCGCCCTGGAGCAGCACACGCTCCCGGTGGTGGTGGTGAGCGCGGCCGTTGTGGGCTCACTGATCGCGTTTCTCATCTTCAACTGGTTCCCCGCCCGTGTGTTCATGGGCGACACCGGGTCGCTGGCGATCGGCTGCGCACTGGTCGCACTGGCAGCCGAGGAGCGGCTGCTGTGGTTCCTGCCATTGCTTGGGATCGTCTTCGTCGCAGAAACGCTGAGCGTGATCATCAATGTCACCGCGATTCGCCGCTTCCACCGTCGCGTGTTCCGAGCCAGCCCCCTGCACCATCACTTCGAGCAGACCGGGCTGCGCGACGGCCGGCTGGTGGCCTGGTTCACCGCCGTGGCCGCGGTGGGAACGCTGCTGACGGTCCTGTACGCGCGCTCGCAAGGCTCGCTGGCGTGAGCGA
>JALYTM010000221.1 GCA_030854305.1 Candidatus Dormiibacterota bacterium | reverse complement strand
GGCCGTGAGTACTCCAAGCAGCACGCCGAGGAGCAGGGTCACCGCCGACATGCCCAAGGCCCCCGCGAAGCCGACGTCCTTCATGAGCCACGCAGAGACGCAGTTGAAGAGCACCATCTGCGCACCGACCGAGAGGTCGATGCCGCCACCGATGACGATGACCGCCTGAGCGAGCGTGAGGAAGGCGATCGGCAGCGTGGAGGTGAACATCGTCTGCAGCTCGAAGGCGCCCCAGGCCCGGATGTGCGTTGCCTGCCAGGCCAGCAGCGCGGCGAACAGCATCACGAGAGCGACCGGCCAGGCGCTCTCCCGCAGCTTGACGAGCGCGAAGGAGCCCGAGGGCACCCGCAGCCCTCGCGGCGCCGTCGGACGGACGGGGACCTGGGTGCTCACGACGCCTCCGCTGCCCGGTGCAGGCCGTGCGCAGACTCCAGGAGCCGCGCTTCGTCGGCATCGCCGGCGAGGGCCTCGTCGACGATGCGCCCGTCGTGCAGGACGAGCACCCGGTCGCAGACGAGGGGCACCTCTCGCAGCTCACTGGTGAACATCAGGACCGAGCGTCCGTCGGCGGCCTGCTCGCGCAGCAGCGAGTAGATCTGGTGCTTCGTGCCGACGTCGATCCCGCGCGTCGGGTCGAAACACAGCATGATGTCGTAGCCGGAGACGAGCCAGCGGCCGATGGTCAGCTTCTGCTGGTTGCCTCCGGACAGCTCGCGGGCCTGGGTCTGGCCGCGGGTGTCGACCTCGAGCCGGTCGATCGCGCCGTCCACCGCAGTCTGCTCCCGCTCCTGGTCGATCCAGCCCCAGCTCCGCAGCCTGTTGTAGAGCGGGAGAGCGAGGTTGTGGCGGATCGACTGCTGCGGCAAGACGGCTGCCTGCCGGTCCGAGGGGACGAGCGAGATCCCGCGCCGGATGGCGTCGATGGGGTGGTGCGCCACCACCGGTTTGCCGTCCACGACAACGCGTCCCGAGCTGGGCCGCTGGTCACCCGCCAGAACGGAGAACAGCTCGTCCTGGCCTTGGGCGTCGAGCGCGACGATGCCCAGCACCTCGCCGGCATCGAGGTCGAACGACGCATCGTGCAGGCGTCGGCCGGCGGCGAGGTGTTCGACGACGAGCCGTGGCGACGGCGCTCGGGTGGTCTTGCGGCTGGTGACCGCGGAGTCCAGCCGGGCCGCCTTGTCACCCAGCATCGCAGCGACGATCCGCGCCTCCCCACCCTCGGAGGTCCGGTGCGTGTCGACGACACGACCGTCCCGCAAGACCGTTGCCCGGTCGCACTCGGCCTCGACCTCGGACAACCGGTGCGAGATGAACAGCACCGACCGGCCACGGTCCCGCCACTGACGCATCACCGCGAAGACCCGCTCCGCCATGTCGGTCGGAAGCGCGGCGGTGATCTCGTCGAGCAGCAGCAGCTGCGGGTCGTGCGCCAGGGCCCGAGCCAGGTCGAGCATCCGCAGCGTGGCGAGCGGCAGCGTGACGGCCCGAGAGCGCAGGTCGACGTCAGCGAGGCCGAGACGTCCCTGCCACTCGCGCACAGCGTCGTGGTCGGTACCGGTGAGGACGAAGTTCTCCAGGACGCTGAGGTCCGGAACCAGTGCCGGGTCCTGGAACACCGGCGCCACGCCGGCCGCTCGAGCCGATACGGGTGAGGAGAAGGTGACCGCCTTGCCGGCGACAGTGATCGACCCGCTGTCAGGTACGAGCACCCCGCTGAGGATCTTCACCAGGGTGCTCTTGCCCGCCCCGTTCGCCCCGAGGAGAGCGTGGATCTCGCCGCGCTCCACCTCGAGGTCGACCGAGCGCAGGGCGGTCACCGGGCCGTAGCTCTTCGCGACCGCGGTCACGGTGAGGAGCTGCGGGTCCTGCACCGATGCCGTCGACGTCACGGTGTGGTCATTCCCCAGGACCCTTGCAGGCTGCGAGCTGCTCGTTGCTGTACGTCGTGAACGGCTTGACCTGGGTGGCGGCGCTGAAGGTGGGAGCGCGGTCGGCGACGTAGTTGGCCTTGAGCTTCTCGGTATCGGTTTTCAGCCACACCTCTGGCTTCAGCACCGTCTTCTTGTCCATGGCCTTGCCCGACAGCACGTCGATGGCGATGGCGGTACCGACGCCACCGATGACCGCGGGGTTCGTGACCGCCGCGCCCTTGACGGTCGGGTCGTTGAGGAGCTGGCCGATGAAGCCGTTCTCGTCGGCGCCGATCACGGGCACCGGTGGCTTGTTCAGGGTCTTGAACGCGTTGACGACGGTGTAGTCGATGCCGCTGGTCCAGATGCCGTCGACCTTCGTGGCGGAGTTGAGGAGGTCGAGGGCCTGCTGGCCGCCCTTGGAGAAGTCCCAGCCGGTGTTGACCTCCTGGACCACCTTGATGTCGGGGTAGTCCTTCAGGGCGGTGGTGAACCCGGTGTGCCGGTCGGTGTCGGCGGGGACGCCGGGGATGCCGCGCATCTCCACGACGTTGCCTTTTCCTCCGAGCAGGTCGGCCAGCGCCTTGCCGCCGAGCCGGCCGTACTCGACCTGGTCGTTGGTGACGTTGTAGGCGTCCGGGCTCGTGACGGCGCTGTCCACGGCGACGACGACGATGCCTTTCGCCTTGGCTTCGCTGATCACCGAGTTGAGCTTCTCGGGGTCGCTGGGGTTGACGATGATCGCGTTGACACCCTGGGAGATCATCGACCGCAAGTCGGCGATCTGCTCGGTCGGGCCACCGTTGCGGTTGGCGGAGATGAACTTCTTGACCTTGCCGCTGGCGAGCGACTGGGCCTTCGACGCGCAGATCATCTCCTCCCGCCAGCCGTTGCCGACGAGGGTGTTGCTGATGCCGATGACGTAGTCGCCGCCACCGGCGCCTCCACCGCCTGCCGGGGCAGTGCCGCCACCGGACGGCGTGGTCCCGGACGACGAGCTGCAGGCAGCCAGGAGGAGCGCGAGCGTTCCCGCCGACAACCCGAGGACGGAGCGTGATGTGCGTCGTTGCATGGTGTTCCACTCTTTCGGGGATGAGATCGGGGCGATCTGGAGGATCCTTGCAGGGGCGGAACGTGAATGTCTAGACATCTGTACTATCGGTTCGGCATCAATTGCTGGTCTCGGCGCGACCCCTGCGTCTTCGGCAGCCGAGGTCCGTCGGTGGTGATCTCGACCCGGGCTCCCGCGGCGGCGCTCAGCTGGGCCGCGTCGACCATCAGCTGGCCGGTCCGCCCGATCGCCGTGGACATCGGGCCGTCGAGCGGCTCTCCGGTATCGAGGTGGTGCAGCATGGCGCTGAGCCCTGTGCTGACCTCGGGTGCGAGCGCGTCGACGGGCACCTCGAGGCCGTCCAGATGCGTGGAGTCCTGCAGCGTGACGTGCCGGTCGTAGTCGAAGCTCGACACCGTCCCGTGCGTGCCGACGAGAACGAACCCGCTGCGCGGCTGGGTCAGGTGGTTCCACGGGTCGGTGAAGGTGCCCCATCGGGTGTGGAAGCTCGACAGCCCGCTGGGGTATGCCGCGACGACGATGCTCTGCTCGTCCACCTCGAGCCCCGGGGCGACGTGCGTGGTCGCGGTGACGCTGAGGGGCAGTTCGCCCGAACGGAACCAGGTCCCGAGCGTGGTGCCGTAGCCCAGGTAGTCCAGCAGTGAGCCGCCGCCGGCGGCTGCCGAGTACCACCATGAGCCGGCCTTGTCCTGCTCGGTCGGCGTCACCTCGATCTTGTCGTGCAGGTGGAAGAGCGGGCCGCGGTTGCCGTCGTAGAAGTGCACCTCCGAGACGGCGCCGATGGCTCCCTCGGAGACGAGCCGGTATGCCGTGCGGTGGGTCGGGTACCACGCCAGCGGCCAGTTCACGCCGACAGCGGTGTCATGCACGTG
>JALYTM010000220.1 GCA_030854305.1 Candidatus Dormiibacterota bacterium | reverse complement strand
CGCCAAGGTTCTCCGTGCCGGGGGCACTCCCGTGATCCTGGTCGGCAACAAGGCGGAGAGCCCGACCAACACGCACTATGCGCACGAGCTCTACCGGCTGGGCCTGGGTGAGCCGGTGATGATCTCCGCACTGGTCGGCACCGACACCGGCGACCTGCTCGACCGCATCGTCGAGATGCTGCCGCCGCCGCCCGACGAGGACGACGACGCTGATGCGCAGGACGAGGTCCGCGTGGCCATCATCGGCCGCCCCAACGTCGGCAAATCCTCACTGCTCAACGCTTTGGTGGGGGAGGAGAGGGCGCTGGTCTCACCGGTGGCCGGGACCACCCGCGACGCCGTGGACACGGTGATGACCCACCGCGACACCACCGTGCGCCTCGTCGACACGGCGGGGATCCGGCGCCGCGGCGTGGTCGACACCGACGTCGAGCACTACAGCCTGCTGCGCGCCCTGCGCGCCCTTGAGCGCAGCGACATCGCCCTGGTGGTGGTCGACGCCAACGATGGCGTGGTGGCGCAGGACAGGCATGTCGCCGGGTACGCGGTGGATGCCGGCAAGGGCCTGGTGGTGATCGCCAACAAGTGGGACCTGATCGACCAGGAACGGCGCGCCGACCCGGCATTCCTCAAGTCGATCCAGGAGGCCTTCGACTTCGTGCCCGGGGTGCCGGTGCTCACCCTCTCCGCGCTGGAGGGGCGCAACGTGAACAAGGTACTCGACACCGCCCAGGGTGTGGCCTCGGCGCGGGCGGTGCGCATTCCCACGCCGGCCCTCAACAGCCTGCTGCGCGACGCCTTCCTGGCCCACCCGCCGCGTCACCACAAGGGACGGCAGCTGAAGCTGCTGTTCGCAACCCAGGCGAGCACGCCGGTGCCCACCATGGTGCTGTTCGTCAACGACCCGGAGCTGCTCCACTTCGCCTATGGGCGCTACCTCGAGAACCGGATCCGCGCCGTGTTCGGGTTCAACGGCACGCGGCTGAGGATCGTTGCCCGCGCCCGCCGTGAGGCCGAACGGTGATGCGGATCGGCATCGTCGGGGCGGGGTCCTGGGGAACCGCGCTGGCCCAGACGCTGTCCATTGCCGGGTGCGAGGTGGCGCTTTGGGCGAGGGAGCCGTGGGTGGCGGAGCAGCTCGCCGCCGCGCGCCGCCACCCGTGGGCGCTTCCCGGCGTCGAGCTGGTGGCGGAGGCCCACGTCACCCACGACCTCGCCCGCGCCGTCGACGGTGTACGGGTGGTCATCCTCGCTGTTCCCAGCCATGCGATGCGTGACACCGTTTCCGCGTGCGCTTCCCATCTGCGGGACTGCATCGTGGTGAGCGCTGCCAAGGGATTCGAGATGGGCACCGGACTGACCATGACCGAGGTGATCGCGGATGCGGTGGGCGGTCAGCGTCTCGCCGGGATCGCCGCGCTCAGCGGCCCGAACATCGCCATCGAGGTGGCCCGCGGCCTGCCGGCCGCGACCGTCGTGGCCACCAGCGACCCCTCGGTGGGAGCAACGGTGCGCGACGGCTGCGCCGGCGGCTCACTGCGCATCTACAGCAGCGAGGACGTGGTGGGCGTCGAGTACGCCGGGGCGTTGAAGAACGTGGTGGCGATCGCCGCCGGGATCTGCGATGGCATCGGCGCGGGGGACAACGGCAAGGCGGCGCTGATCACCCGGGGCATCGCCGAGATCGCGCGCGCGGGGGTGCGCGCCGGTGCCCACCCGATGACGTTCGCAGGCCTCGCCGGCATCGGCGACTGCATGGTGACGTGCATGAGCCCGTACTCCCGCAACCGGGGCCTGGGCGAGTCGATCGGTCGGGGCACCTCGGTGGCCGACGAGATGGAGTCGGGGCAGATGGTGGTGGAGGGCGTCAACGCCACACGTGCCGCCAAGCTGCTCTCCCGCCGCCACGGGGTCGACATGCCCATCGCCGACGAGATCCACGCCGTGCTGTTTGAGGGCAAGAAGGTTGCCAGCGCGCTGTCCGACCTGATGACCCGCGGCGCGGGCGATGAGCTCCGAGGGCTGGGCATCAGGGTGGGGACCATCTGACAGGCGGCCGCTTCGGTGCCGCGGCGCGGTAGAGTGGTCGCCGCGAACCGGTGAGGCGCTTGCGCCACACCGACTCTTCGGGGAGTAGCTCAGATGGTTAGAGTACTGGTCTGGGGGACCAGGGGTCGCAGGTTCGAGTCCTGTCTCCCCGACACTTCGCCGAACTCAGGAAAGCCGTGACGACTACGCGTCGCGGCTCGTCTCTCGTGGCAACCGCAGCTGGGTCCGCGACTCACTCACAGCGGCAACCTGACCCGAGGCGATGACGTAGCGAGGTGCCGCGTGGCGGGAGAGCACACCGCGCACTGTCGCGTCCTCGTGCACGACGAGGTCGGCGCTGCCCCCGACGCGCAACACGTGGTTCGCGATACCGAGCACGCGAGCAGCTGACGTGGTGACGAGGTCGAAGACCTGCTGAAGGCCTCGATCATCGGTCATGCCGAGCAGGTGGGCGCCGAGGAACGCGACCTCGAGCAGGTTGTGCCGTCCCAGCGGGTAGTACGCATCCTCGATGTCGTCCTGACCGAGCGCGACATCGAGGCCCGACTCGATGAACCTGCGCACCGGGAAGTGGATTGACCCGGTATGCGGATCGCTGACGAACCCGAGCCTGGCTCTGCGTGCGAGCTCTGTCAGCCGCAGCACCGCGGGGCCCGGATACAGCCCGACGGCGCGCGCGTGGAGTGCGACGCCGCGGCCGGCGAGCCCGTGTTGCAGGATCGCCTCCGCGAGCATGACGGTCGTGCGCAGCGTAGCGTCGCCGGTGTCGTCGACCAGCATCGCGACCCTCTTGCCGCGCTCGGACGCGAGTGCGCACATCCGGCGCACGTGCTCGCGCATCTCTGCGTCGGACGCCTCGATCCATGGGATGCCTCCCACCACGTCGGCGCCGAGGTCCATTGCGTGGCGGACGTACTCGTCCGCTCCGGGATCGCGAAGGAGCCCCTCCTGGGGAAACGCAACGACCTGAAGGTCGACCATGCCCCGGAACTCCTCGCGCAGCTTAAGCAGCGGCTTCACTCCCTTGAGCTGAGCGCGGGTGTCGACGTCCGCGAAGGCCAGAACGTGGCGCACCCCGTACCCAAGGCCATCGAGCAGCACGCGCCTGGCGTTCGCCTCGATCCATGTCTCGTCGTAGTAGTCCTTCACCGCAGCCGCCTGCGTGATCGCGGCCGCGGCGCCCGCCATCGTGTCCGTTGTATAGGCGGCCAGCGCCGCCTCGCCGGCTCGATCGACGGTGTGGACCTTGTCCAGGTGAAGATGCGCGTTGACGAACGACTCCGTGACCAGGCCGCCGCCGGCGTCGATCACCTCGATCCCCTCAAGACGCTCAGAGCTGATCGCTGCGATGCGGCCGCTGCTGATGCCGAGCCACCATGACCCCACGGCAGTCCGCAGGTGGACGTTGGAGATGACGAGGTCATGGACGGTCACGGCGCCTTCCACTCCTCAACAGACGTGTCCTGCTCGATGCACGCGCCTGCGCGCATGGCTAGTCTACGAGCCGATGCCGCGAGCGACACCGGTCAGCGCCCCGCACCACAACGGCGTCCGGCGTTGGGTGTTCGATGAGGATCACTTCTACGTCGTGTACATCGCAGCGATCGTGGCCGCGGTCGTCGTCGTCGGACTGTGGCATCCGTGGACCGGGTCGTCGGTACTCCAGCAGGCTCGCACCGCGCAGACGGCGCTGCGGTCCGCCGACGCCGCGTTGATGACATGCCTCAGTCGCACCGCCGGGTCGGCCGCGTCGGAGACCCCGGCGCCCGCACGATGCGACAGCGCGTTCGCCGACGCGGTGCAGGCCAT
>JALYTM010000219.1 GCA_030854305.1 Candidatus Dormiibacterota bacterium | reverse complement strand
CCTCAGAACCGCGCCCAGGCGGCGGCGACGAGCCTGGCACCGACGGCTCCGCCGTCGCCCCGTCCAACGCCCACCCCCGGCCGGCCGCTGCTGGGCTCCGGCTACGCCGCGGTGGAGGACCCGTCGTCGCGCCGGCTGGTTGTGTTCGGCGGAATCGACAGCTACAGCACCACGTGGCTGTGGGACGGCGCGCGGTGGTCGCTCGCCCGCCCGCCGGTGAGTCCGCCGGGCCGGTTCCGAGCGGCGTCGACATACGACCCGAGCACGCGGACGGTGATGCTGTTCGGCGGAAGGCTCGGCACCGGACAAGCGGCCGACGACACCTGGGCCTGGGACGGCTCGACCTGGCGGCAGCTCGCGGCCGGCACTGGGGAGCCGCCTGCGGGGGAGGGGTCGGTGATGGCGTGGGACGCCACCCGTCACCAGGTGGTCCTGACCCACAGCACAGACCGCGCCGCAGGGGAGACGTGGACGTGGAACGGCGCGGCGTGGACGCGCCAGGCGGGCGGTACCCTGCCGCCGGGCGCGTTCGTCGTCGCCCTCGCCGTCGACCCCGCCGACGGGGACCTCCTGGCCACCACGTGCTGCGCGCCGGGTCTCGGGACCAGCGGCACCCTGGCGTGGAACGGGTCGAGCTGGAGGCAGGTGACCACCCCCACTGTGCCCGCGTTCACTGTCGCCCTCGCGCTGGACCCCGTCACCGGGCACCTGCTCCTCTGCGGCGACCCCGCCCTCGGCGGCGGCAAGGAGCTGTGGTCGTGGACCGGCAGCGACTGGAGCCTGTTGACCGGCGCTCGCCTCCCCGTCTTCCCCGAGGCCGCCGTGACCGACGCCACCGCCGGGCACCTGGTCATCCTCGGCTCCTTCGCGGAACCGCGCGAGGGCTCACCGCAGCCGGTGCACGTCTGGACCTGGAACGGGTCGGCGTGGACTCCGGCGGGTGGATAATGGCGCCATGAAGCGGAGGCAGCGCGACTCGGGCCTCCGCGACGCCTTCGTGGGCGTGCTGATGACCGTCGGTCCGTTCTTCGGCGTGCGCTACCAACCGCCGCACATTGAGATCGCGGTGGCGGCGACGCCGGCGGGCGACGACCTCGACCCGGCCACCGCCGAGCGCCCGCTCGGTTATGACGGCGGCGCGTACCCGCAGGCTGGCGCGGACGATCCGGAGGATGGAGTCCAGGTCTGAGCGCGGCGTTCGCCTCAGCCGATCGACACACCCTCGCCCATCGCCGGAAGAGCCGGGTCGATGTCGGCGCGGTTGGCTTCCATGAGCGCGACCAGCTGCTGCACCGATGCCGCGGACCGGTGCAGCGCTTCCCGGTCGGTCGCCGCCAGGTCGACCTCGACGACGTCGAGCAGGCCGCCGGTCCCGAGACGAGCCGGCACGCCGGTGTACAGCCCGTGGATGCCGTACTCCCCCTGCAGGTACACAGCACACGGCAGGACCTGGTGGGTGTCGAGCAGGATCGCGTCCGTCATCTGTGCCGCGGCCGCCGACGGAGCATAGAAAGCGCTCCCGGTCTTGAGCAGGGAGACGATCTCCGCACCACCGTCCCGTGCGCGCTGCACGATCGACTCCAGCCGCTCGGCGGGGATCAGCTCCGACACCGGCACGCCTGCAACCGTGGTCAGTGCGGTCAGCGGCACCATGGTGTCGCCGTGTCCGCCGAGGACGTACGCCGCCACGTCGAGGACCGACGCGTCCAGCTCCTGGGCGATGAAGGTGCGGAAGCGGGCGGTGTCGAGCACGCCGGCCATCCCGATCACGCGCTCGCGCGGGAAACCGGTGGCAGCCCTGGCGATCTGGGCCATGGCGTCGAGCGGGTTGCTGACCACGACGACGACGGCGTCCGGCGACTGGGTGGCGACCTGCCGGGCGACGGACGCGACGATCTTGGCGTTGGTCATCACCAGGTCGTCCCGTGACATCCCCGGCTTGCGGGCGACGCCACTGGTGATCAGGACGACGTCGGAGCCGGCTGTCTCCGCGTACCCGTTGGAGCCCGTGACCAGGCTGTCGTAGCCGACGATCGGCCCCGACTGCAGCATGTCGAGCGCCTTCCCCTGGGGCAGCCCTTCGACGATGTCGACCAGCACCAGGTCGGCGTAGTTGCGCTCGGCGAGGCGCTGGGTGAGTGTGGCCCCGACGTTGCCGGCGCCGACGACGGTGATCTTGAAGCGCACGGTGAGAACTCCGAACTTTCGTGGGCGGCTGCGGTTGCGGGCGCAGTGCGGGAGAGCCGCATTGTAGGAAGCGGGCCGCCGGATCACCCCCGCGGGGCACCGCCCGACCCACTGATAGCATGGCGCGAATGCGCACCGTCCGCCAGCCCCGACGTGTCCGCAGCGGTGCGGAGTGCGACCGGCCACGCCGGCGTCGGTGAGCGCGGACCGCTGATGGCACGCCGACTTCCCCCCGGCGCCCGCGCCCGGCTAGCCGTCGTGGTCGACCGCCTCCGCTCTGAGTACCCGGTGGCGTTCTGCGCGCTGGTGCACGAGTCGCCCCTGCAGCTGCTGGTGGCGACCATCCTCAGCGCCCAGTGCACCGACGAGCGGGTCAACATGGTGACCCCCGTCCTCTTCGCCCGGTACCCCACCGTCGAGGCGCTCGCGGAGGCGCGTCAGGAAGACGTCGAGGGGGTCATCAGGTCCACCGGCTTCTTCCGCATGAAGGCGCGGGCGATCCGCGAGATGTGCCAGGACGTGGTCGCCCGCTACGGCGGTGAGGTGCCGGCAAGCATGGAGGACCTGGTCACCCTGCGCGGGGTGGGCCGCAAGACCGCAAATGTGGTCCTCGGGGTGGCCTTCGGCGTCCCCGGCTTCCCGGTGGACACGCACGTCACGCGACTGGCCGGCCGGCTCAAGCTGAGCAGTGCGACCGACGCGGTGCAGATCGAGGAGGACGTGTGCCGCATGGTGCCGCCTGAGCAGTGGACCGAACTCAGCCTGCGGCTGATCCTGCACGGCCGGCGCGTCTGCGTGGCGCGGTCACCCCGCTGTCCGCAGTGCGTGCTCAACGACATCTGCCCGTCCGCCCAGCTCGGCCCGCTACTCGCGCGAGCGCTCACCGGACCCGCGAGGCGTCAGGCGGCGACACGCACGACGCGGTCGCGAATCCCCAGCGGGAGCTGACGAAAACCGGGGAATGCACAGCTGCGGGGCTGGTGGATCCCTGCGACCAGGTGCTCGGTGCGACCCAGCTCCATCACCGTGATCCCGCACAGCCGCGCCACCGCGGTCGGTGAGAGGATGGCGCCTCCGCGCGCGCTGACCCGCACCGCGGCGCGGCGGTCACCTGCCCCTCGCGACACCGCGGCCGGTGCCGCTGGCACACGCCCGAGGACGACACGGGCGTAGATGAATGTCTCCACCGGGTGCTCGGGCATGCTCGTCTCGACCAACGTGAGCGTCTGCCCGGCGCTCAGCTCCATCGCCAGCGACTCCGCGACCCCTGTCAGCAGCGGATGGGCCGCGGCCGGTCCGGGCGCGTCGTGGAAGACGAGAACGGTGCGACCGTCGGTGCGGAGGTGCTGCACGGCCAGCGCGCTGAGGCCGGAACGGGCGTCGAAGAATGCGACGGCGATGCTGGCGAGGGGCGGTGGAGTGGTCATCGCCACCATCGTCCGCTCGCTCGACGGACACCGCGCGGACATCACCCAAGCCTCGCGCCACCCGGCACCGTGCTGCCGCGCCCGCGCACTGCGGGGTACAGTGCGCGCCATGCAGGGCGCTCAGAAGCTGACTCCTCTCGACGCATCGTTCCTCCACCTCGAGACGCCGCGCACCCACATGCACATCGGCGGTGTCGCCATATTCGAGGCATCGCCTCTGGGGACCGGTCGTGCGCTGTACGAC
>JALYTM010000218.1 GCA_030854305.1 Candidatus Dormiibacterota bacterium | reverse complement strand
TCATTACACAGCGTCAGAACTGCATCGGGGAGTCGATTGCTTTGTTACCGGACAGCGACACCCTGACGCCCATCGTCAGCGACACTCGCAACACAACGACCCCATCGACGCCGCACCCGCTGGTGCCTGACGTCTGCACTCGCAATATCGACGCGAAGAGGAATTGACAGTGGCCATTCAGCCGAACAAGCCCCAGAACCGCGTGTTCCTGCTCGTGGGCGTCGTGCTCGCGGTGGCGGCGGCCGCGGCAGTGCTCTGGGTGATCAGCCACAACAACACCAGCAACGTGGCCAGCACCAATGTCGTCGTCGCCAAGTCGACGATCTCGGCGGGCACCACGATCACTGCCGACCTGTTGACCCTGGCGCCGCTGCCCAACACCGCGCTGCCGGCGGACCCGTTCAGCGACCCTTCACAGGTCGTCGGCAAGACCGCGCCGGTCACCATCAGCGCCAACGTGCCGCTGACCCAGTCGCTGTTCACCTCGGCAACCACCGCCGTGGGGCCGGGCGGCACCACCGTGGTGGTCAGTCACCTCAACATCACCAAGGGCTACGTGGCCATGGCCATCCCCGCGGCGGGAGCGACGTCGACGTCTGCAGCCTCCGTCGGCGTCACCGCCGACCTCACCTCCGACGGCTACTACATCCAGCCTGACGACCACATCGACATCCTCATCGATCCCGGCATCCCGAATGAGCCGGGCGTGCGGTTCGCGTTCCAGGACGTGCGAGTGCTGCGCGTCGGTGTCTACTCCGCCGGCACGGCCGCCGCGGCCGGTGCCCCCTCGGTCTACATCGTCGAGCTGCCGCGCAACCAGGCGGAGATGCTCACCGCCATGACCACCGGTCGCGGCACCCAGCTCGTCCTCAAGTACGTGCTCCGCCCCCAAAGCGAGTACGGCAAGCTGGACGGCGCCAACGGGTACGACAAGCCCGTCTACGAGTCGAACACTGGCGCGCCCCTCAACCTCGGCGCGGACTCGACGGTGACCACCACCACGCTGAACGGCATCTTCGGGCACTGAGAGTCGCCATGACCGTCACTCTGCCCGCTGTCCTCGCCGCCGCCCTGTGCGCAGCCGCAGTGCTGTGCGTCACGGTGTGGGCTGCGGGACGGCGGGTGACCGAGGCCGATCGCATGGCCATGCGGCTGAGCCAGTACGGCCAGCAGGTGGAGGTGGCTCCTCCGCGGGTGAAGTCCGGCAACGCGATCCGCGACCTCATCGCAGCGGTAGCCGCGCTGCTCAACCCGCTGCTGGCCCGTTCGTCGCACAACGGCCACCTCGCCGACAACCTCCAGAAGGCTGACCTCAAGATCAAGGCGTCGGAGTGGGTGCTTGCCGTGGCTGCGTCGGGCGTGGCCCTGGGCTTGCTGCTGACCCTGCGGTTCGGCAGTCCCATTCTTATCCTGGCCGGGCCGCTGCTCACGTGGCTCGCCGGCGGCGGCTTCATCCGGTTCCGTCAAGGCCGGCGCGCGCGCGCTTTCAACAACCAGCTCGGCGACACGATCACCCTGTTGAGCAACGCACTGCGAGCCGGCTACTCGTTCGCACAGGCGCTGGCGTCGGTCGGGAAGAATGCGTCGCCACCCATCTCCGACGAGTTCTCGCGAGCCACCCGGGAGATCGCCCTCGGCATCGGCGTCGACGAGGCCCTCAACCACATGGTGCAGCGGAACAAGTCCGAGGACTTCGACCTGCTGGTGACCGCAGTGCAGATCCAGCGCGTGGTCGGTGGCAACCTCGCCGAGATCCTCGACACCATCGCGTTCACCATCCGCGAGCGGGTACGCATCCAGGGGGAGATCCGCACGCTGACTGCGCAGGCGCGCATCTCGGGGATCATCATCAGCCTGCTGCCGTTCGGCCTCGCCGGTGTTCTGACACTGATTTCACCGTCGTATTTCGGCCCGATGCTGAGTGAGACGCCCGGTCGCATCATGCTCGGGATCGGCATTGTGTCCATCGCCATCGGTGGTGCCGCGATCCAGAAGATCGTGAAGATCGAGGTCTAGGCATGCTGCTCGCCGCCGCCGCCGCTCTCGCCGCATTCGCCGGGGTCAGCTTCATCATCTTCGGCCTGGTCAACACCGCCTCGGCAAGCCAGTCGGACCTGCTCGAGGCGCGTCTCTCGCAGTTCAACGAGATCGGCCGTCAGGTGACCAGCCTCACCGAGGCCGAGCTGAGCCTGCCGTTCACGGACCGGGTCGTGAAGCCCTTGTTCGACCGGATGGGCAAGATCATGACCCGCCGCATGCAGGGCACGCAGCAACAGAACATCCAGGAGCGCCTCAACCTTGCCGGACGGCCCGGCGGCCTGACCGCAGGCGGCTTTGTGGCCCTGCAGCTGATCTGCCTCGCCGGCGGTGTGGGGCTGGGGCTCACGCTCGCGCTTCTTCTGTCACTGAGCTACCCGATCAACCTGCTCGCCCCGGTGGCGGGCGGCGCGGTCGGCTACCTGCTGCCCGCGTCGACGATCTCACGGAGGATCCGCAAACGCCAGAAGGAGATCCTGCTGGCGCTGCCGAGTGCACTCGACCTGCTGACCATCAGTGTGGAAGCCGGCCTCGCGTTTGATGCAGCGCTGACAAGGGTCACGGACAAGTACCACAACGCGCTGGCGCTGGAGTTCAACCAGGTGCTCAACGAGGTCCGCCTCGGACGTCCCCGGCTGGAGGCCCTCGACGAGATGGGGCGGCGCAACAAGGTCGAAGAGCTCCACAACTTCCTGCAAGCGATCATCCAATCCGAGCAGCTCGGTGTGGGCATCGCCAACGTCTTGCGCATCCAGTCCGAGGAGATCCGCCGTCGCCGCCGTCAGCGTGCGGAGGAGGCGGGGCAGAAGGCGCCGATCAAGATGCTCATCCCGATGATCGGGTGCATTTTCCCAACGCTGTTCATCGTCCTGCTCGGACCGGCTGTCCTCCAGGTCGCGCACTCGTTCGGCGGCCAGTAGGCGCCCGCCACCGCGGCGCAGCTCAGGTTGGCAGCCGGGACAGGCTGTCGCGCACCAGGCGAAGACGGCGCGCGATCCACCGGTCGCGCAGCACCGGGTGGTCGGCGAACACCGGCGGCGAGCTGTCACCACTGCGCAGCCATTCGCTGTACTCCTCCAGCGGCTCACGCATCTCCGTCAGCTGCATGCTGCCGGTGAGCTCCACTGCCACGGCGGCACGCACGTCATCGCCTGAGATCAGCCACGTGAGGAGGGCGTCGACCAGCACCTCCCGGCTGTCCGCAGCAGCGTCGCGCACATAGCCGCGGACGTCATCGACGAGCGACTGCGTCCTCTCCTCGAGGCGCCGCTCGAGCGAGCCCAGGATGGCGTCGCGTGCGGCTCGGTTGGCGAGGGAGGCAGCCACCGCGGGCGCCACGTGGCTGAGCCGTACCCGCTCGAGGACGGTGAGCTCGATGTACCCGAGGCGCCGGCCGGCGACGCTGATCAACCACGGACTCCCGTCGGGGCGGAAGAGGCAGAGACTGTCCGGCAGCGAGGGGGTGCGCCAGCTGTAGAGCGTCGACGCCCGACCGGCGAGGACGTCGAGCGTCTGCTCGGTGATCGAGAACCGGACAACCGACCCCGGGGACGGAAGCATCGCGGCGGCCGGGCCGCGCAGAGCATCCACCACCGCGCGTCCCTCGACGGTCAGTGACGACGGCGCGGTGACCGCACCGGTCGCGCATTCGCCGCTGGCGGCCCGCAGAAGAGCCACATAGTCGTCGCCGGCAGGCTCGTCGAGGATCTCGTACGTGCGGCGCGACGACGAATCGCTGGCGCTGCGCGAGAACGGACGTTGCGGCATGGTCATCCCCGGTTGTGGCGATCACGGCGCATGCTAGCCGGTGTTGCAACGGATTCGC
>JALYTM010000217.1 GCA_030854305.1 Candidatus Dormiibacterota bacterium | reverse complement strand
CCGTTGGAATGGGCGACGATCGACACGTGCGGCATGTCGAGGCGGTCGAGCAGCGCGACAACCCAGGCCGCGTACTCGTCCACGCCCCACGCCTGCGGCGGCGGCGGGGTGGCCCCGAAACCGGGCAGGTCCGGCACCACCACCCGGAAGCCGGGCAGACGGTGGGCGATCGGCAGCATCAGCTCCTTGGTGGCACCCCAGCCGTGCAGCAGGAGCACCGGCGGCCCGGAACCGATGTCGAGCAGGGCTGCGGCCGGTTGCTCGGCGCTGGCGGGGTCCACGGCGGCAGATGGTATCCGGGTCGTCCGCCCTCACCCCGCCGACTTGGGGCCGGGAGCCTGCAGCATCCATCGCTCGAACGCGCGGGTGGTGCGCGCCAAGCGGGCGTGGCGACGCGTCGCGATCGCGATCAGCTCGTCCAGCAACGCGCTGAACGGCAGGCCGTCGGGTTCGAACAGGTAGAAGGACAGTGACCCCGGCAGCGCGTTGATCTCGTTGACGACGAACCGGGAGCGAGCCGGGTCGACAAGGAAGTCGACCCGCGCCACACCGGACGCCCCCACAGCGGCGAACGCCGTCGACGCGGCGGCGCGGATGTGTGCGGTCAGCCCGGGGTCGAGGGGTGCGGGGATCAACCGTTGCGCCGTCTTCATCCCTTTCGACCCGCCGGACTTGGCCCGGTACTTGTCGTCATAGGACAGCAGACCGCGGGTGGTCGGCTGCTCCAGGAGCGAGGCGCGCGTCGCCGTCTCGTCCCCGAGCACCGCGCAGTTGACCTCGACGATCCCGTCCTGGGCGGCCTCCACGATGCACCGCGTGTCATACGTCAACGCCAGGTCCACGGCGTCGCGGAGGGTGGCCTCGTCGACGGCGCGTGAAACCCCGATGCTCGACCCCAGCGTCAGCGGCTTGACGAAGAATTCCGACGCGCCGAGCGCGGCGGTGGCGGCGATGCACCTGGCGGCATCCCCCTCCCAGTGGATGCCGTCGATCAGCACGTCATCGAGAACAGGGAGCGCGGCGGCCCGGAAGACCGTCTTGGACAGCCGCTTGTCCATGGCCACGGCCGAGGCCGCCACGCCACTGCCCGTGTACGGGATGCCGGCCAGCTCGAGAACACCCTGGACGGTGCCGTCCTCACCGAACGGGCCGTGGAGCAGCGGCATGGCCACGTCGACCTCCACCCCCTCCGAGCCGCCCCGGCCGAACATCCCGCGCCTCGTTCCCGCGCCGACCTCCTGCAGTGTCAGCACGCCCCGGGGTGGATCGAACAGCGCGGTGACCTGGGTGCACTCGGCGAGCAGGCGGTCGACGTCGGCGAACCGCTGCAGGTCGCGGAGCCCGTCGCCGGTGTACCAGCGGCCGTCCTTGGCGATGTACACGGGCACGGCCCGGTGCGGCAGCGACAGGGCAGCCATCGCCTGGTGAGCGGTGATCACCGACACCTCGTGCTCCACGGAGCGACCCCCGAAGAGCACGGCGACCCTGGTCACGAGCGAGCCCCCGGGGCGACCGACTCCGCCACCGGCACCCCGACGACGACGATCTCGCGCTCCAGCTCGACCGCGAAGCGCGCCGCAACCTCGTCGTGAGCCAGGCCGGCAAGGGCGAGCACGTCGGCGGCCGACGCCGAATCGACGTTGAGGATGAAGTTGGCGTGCTTGGGTGAGATCTGAGCTCCGCCGTGGCGGTGGCCGCTCAGCCCGGCCGCCTCGATGAGCCGGCCGGCGAAATCGCCGGGCGGGTTCTTGAAAGTGCTGCCCAGGCTGCGGACACCGTACGGCTGGGTCGCTTTCCGCTGCGCCTGGATGGCGTCGGTGGCCACACGCACCGCCGAAGGGTCGCCGCGGCGCACCGCGAAGCGCCCGCGAAGGACGATGGTGCCGGGTGCGTGCTTGAACCGCGAGTCGCGGTAGGCGAAGCCGCAGTCGGACGCCGCCACCCACCGCGTGGTCCCGTCCGGCGCGCACACCTCGCACTCCAGCAGGGACCCGGCGACGTCGCCACCGAACGCTCCCGCGTTGCCCCAGATCGACGCGCCGCAGCTGCCGGGGACGCCGATCCCCCACTCCATCCCGGACGCACCGCGGCGGGCGAGGTCGAGCGCGGCGCGAGGCATCGTCGTGCCCGCGTCGAGGCTCACCACCTCTCCGTCGAGTGACAGGTGGCGGCCGCTCAGCTTGACCGCGAGCCCGCGGATGCCGCCGTCGAGGATCAGTGCGTTGCTGCCGGCGCCGAGCGCGGTGAGTGGCACCCCCTCCTGGTGGCAGCGAGCGACCAGCTCGGGAAGCACGCCCACGTCGTCGACCTTGAGAAACAGGTCGGCGGGTCCGCCCACCCCGAACTGGCTGTGCCGGCTCAACGGCTCGTGGGCGAGCACGCCGGGGAGGGCGGCGACCCGGTCAGGCCACATCGGCGGTCTCCAGAGCGGCGACCAGACGCGGCGCGAGCTTGTCGAACCCGCCCAGCGACAGCACCACCACGACGTCCCCGGGATGGGCGATGCGGAGGACGCGGTCGATCGCCGCCTGCGAGGAGTCGACCACTGACACCGCGGCCGACCCCACGCGGCCGGCGACGTCCGCGCTGCTGACCGTCGCCTCCTGCCCGCGCTCGCGCGCCGCCTCGATGGGTCCGAGGATCACCACGTCGGCGTCGGCGAAGCTGGTCGCGTAGTCGTCGAGGAGTGTCAGCGTCCGGGAGTACGTGTGCGGGGTATGGATGGCGATGACCCGCCGTCGGCGGTAGCGGGCGCGGGCGGCGGACAGGGCTGAGGCGACCTCGGTGGGATGGTGGGCGTAGTCGTCCACGACGGTGACACCGGCCACCTCGCCGGCGATCTCGAACCGGCGAGACGGTCCGCGGAAGGTGGCACACGCGGCCACGCACGCGGCCAGCGGCGCGCCGGCGTCGCGAGCCAGCGCGAGGGCAGCGGTGGCATTCAACGCGTTGTGCACTCCCGGGAGCGTCAGCTCCACGTGCACCGACTCCGGCGGCGTGGTCACCACGAAGCGCTGGTGGAAGCCGTCGTCGTCGCCCGGGCCCACTTGCAGGTCCGCCGATGTGTCGGTGCCGTACGTGACCACGCGACAGGAGGCCGCCTCGCGCAGCGCGAGGCACTCCGCGTCATCCGCGCAGAGCACCAGCAGACCGTCCGATGGCATCGACCCCGCCAGCTCGGTGAACGGGGCGCGGTAGGCGTCGAGCGTCGGGTACACGTCGGGGTGGTCGAGCTCCAGGCGGGTGACGCAGGCGGAGTGCGGGGCGATGTGGAGGAACTTGGGCCGGGAATCCCACGGGGCGGTGGTGTACTCGTCACCCTCGAAAACGAAAGGCCCGGTTCCCAGGCGGGCGCTGCCGCCGAGGTCCAGCGAGGTGGAGCCGAGGCGGAAGCCGGGATCCATCCCGGACGTGGCCAGCATGTGGGCCAGCAGCGAGGAGGTGGTGGTCTTGCCATGCGTCCCGCAGACCGCGATGCGCAGGCGGTCGCCTGCCAGCCGGGTGTAGAACTCGATCTCGCTGGACGTGGGCAGTCCGCGCTCGCGGGCGGCCAGCCATTCGAGGTTGCCCGCGCGGGTCTGGTTGCCCACCACCACCAGGTCCGGCGTGCCCCAGCGGTCGAGGTTGGCGGGGTCGCTGCCGTCGACCCAGTCCACCCCGGCGTCGGTGAGGATGTCGGTGGTCGGCGGGTAGGCGGCGTCATCCGACCCCGACACCTGCCAGCCCTGCTCGCGGGCCAGCAGCGCCGCGCCGCTGACGGCGTAGCCGCAGATGCCGAGGAAGTGCACGTGGCCGTTCACGCCGGCATTCTCGTCGGCGCGGAGGCCACCTCGCCGAGCAGAGCCACCACTCGCGAGGCAGCGT